>JACDHG010000247.1 GCA_013821195.1 Propionibacteriales bacterium | reverse complement strand
GCAGATCCTCTGTGACGACGTCGAGCACGTCACCAACCTGAGTGGGTAGTTCGGTCGTGTCGTACGCCCTCTGCACGATGGCTGTGCCCGACGGCTGGGACAGATGCCTCGCTGGCACCCAGCCGGTGCCATGCGACGCGGTGACGAACACGAACTCGGGCCATTCGGTGTCGCGGTCGCCGACCTGCACCGCCTACCCGACGGTCAGCCGGAGGGGAGGTCGCCTCGGAATGTCGTGCGCCGTTCGCGCCGTCACGTGCCTCATGTGCGAGCTCCTTCCAGGGCCGTCAGCCAGGGCAGTCGACAGCGACTTCAAGGGCTCTGCAGATCTCGCGCATGCGGGCGTCTGCCAACCTGCCCAGGCGTTCGACGAGTACCGCGACCGAGACACTCTCGACTGAGTCCAGGTTGACTGCCGACCGCCGAGGGACCGGATCGTCGCCGGGTTCGAGGACGACCTCGCTGGCAAGGCCTCGAATCGTCGTGGTGCACGGTGCGATGAGTGCCCGCCGGAGCCGTGGGATCGCCGCGTCGCGCGAGAGCACGACGACTGGGCGCCGACCGATCTCAACTAGTTCGCACCACCACACCTCCCCACGGACCGGAAGCGCGCTCACGAGGCAGCCGCAGCCTGTCGAAACGACGCTAGGTCTCCCCACTCGTCCGGCTCGTCGGCCGGGTGCTCGTCGTACGCGGCGTAGCTTGCGTCCACCTCGGCGGAGCGGTGACGAACGAGCAACGCTTCGAGGGCCTCGTCGATAAGGGCAGCGTCGGTGGCCCCCGACCGCAGGCTTCGGGCGCCCTCAAGGAGCTCCGCGTCGACGGTCGTGCTCAGTCGTGTTCTGTTCATGCCACGAGTATGCCACGCGATGACAGGCTAGGAACTGGCTGTACTGGAGCCCGGTCCGGTCGCACTCCTCTCGTGCCCTGGAGATCAGTTCGGATCGAAAGCGGGAGACCGTGTGGATGCTCAGGTGCCAGGCGATGGCGCGGAGGGCGCCGACGAGTGCCGCCCGAGGTGTCAGCCACCTGTTCGAGTTGTCATGGTCTAGAGAGGCCCTGTGCCGACTGTGTTCTGCGCCGACGGCAGAACCACCTCCCTCTTGGCTGGTCGCCGACGTGGTTCACAGCGATCCGGCCGAGGGCAAGGCCTTCGGGTTCTCCGTCGACGTACCTGCCGACGCTGCTGCCACCGCAGGAGTATCGAAATGATATCCTTGTGCGTATGGACGTCTTGATCAGGAATCTCCCGGACGAGGTGCACGCGGAGCTGACTCGCCGCGCGGCCGCGAACGACATGAGTCTGCGTGCCTACCTGCGCGAGGTACTGTCCGACCACGTGGCCGTTCCCTCGATGGGCGAGTGGCTGCAACACGTGCGAGACCTCGGTCCGGCGCATGCCAGCGGCCCGACCGGGCCCGAGCTCATTGCTGCCGCGCGCACCGAGGATGACGAGCGCGCCGGCCGGTGAGCATCGCCGTCGTCGACGCCGCCACGGTCGTCGACCTGATCTGCGACTTTCCAGCGGCCGAGCCCTACCGCGACGCCATCGCCTCCGCCGACGCGGTGGCGGCGCCCGCCCACCTCGACGCCGAAGTCCTCTCCGCATTGGGCCGCCTCAAACGAGCCGGGCAACTGCCTCGAGGGGCCGAACGCGTGGAGGCACTGGCTCGGTTTGGGGCAACGCGCTGGCCGCTACAGCCGCTACTATCGCCAGCGTGGGCGTTGGTAGACCGGATCGCAACCCGTGACGCTCTCTATGTCGCCCTGGCCGTGTCGCTCGACGCCATCTTGATCACGACCGATGGACGTCTGCGTCGAGGGGTCGCAGGGATCGTCACCGTCGCCGAACCGGACGAGTGAGTCTGCTCGTTGGGCACTCGAGACCGTCGCAAGCGGATCGGGCAGCGACCCAGACCCAAGGTCGAGCGGCCGCGAACCCGAAACTCAAGACGGGCAGATGCTGCCATCACTCCACCTCCTGCGTTCACGGACAAATGTGCGGACACGACGGCGGGATGTCTCACGGACAGATCAAGGAGCGCCCGGCTATGTGATCTCATGCAGATCGGTTGATCGCCGGCTACCGTCCCACAGCACGATCCCCGGGCTCACGGGTCGCGTCCGGGCCGTCTGGGGATGCTGGCGTGGGTCAGCGCTCGGGCGAGGTCGCGGCAGCAGTGCGCGAGCTCGGGTGGGCTCTCGATGATGAAGGGGATGCCGAGGGCTGCGGTGGTGGCGGCGAACCAGGCCAGGTCGCCGGCGTGGGTGACGTAGCGGCAGCGGCCTCCAGTCAGGGGCTGGAGCTGGCCGTCGAGGCGGGGTAGCCGGTCGGTCAAGACCTGTGCGGTCGTCGGGCCGGGGGCGCCGGCAACCGTGTACCCGAGCCCGCGCAGGCGCTCGACGTCGCGCCGCAGCGTCCGGGCGCTGATGCCCAGGCGTCGGGCCAGGTCCGGACCCGGCCAGGCCCGGCCGGTCTGGAGTAGGGCCAGCAGCCGCAGCAGCCGGCTCGCCGGATCGGTGCCGTCGGTGGGGAGCATGCACGGGCGGGTCCTACCGGCTGGCGGCCGGGGCGGCCCGCGTCGTCTTCCAGAGCAGCGTCGGCGCAGAGAAGCGGTACGGCGCCGGGGAGATCGACGGGCTCGCCTCACCGAGCAGACCCTCGACGCCACCAGCGCCGACGTGGTGCACCTGCGGTGCGGGTTCTTCTTCACCAACCTGCTGCTGCAGCTCGACACCGTCCGCGCCGGCACCATCCCCGTCGTACTGCCCATCGACCAGCCGATGCCCTGGGTCGCTCCCCGCGACATCGCCGAGGTCGCAGTCGGCCGACTCCTCAACCCTGACTGGTCAGGCCGCATCGTCCAAGGCGTGCACGGCCCGGTAGACCTCACCTGGGAGCAGGCGACCGCCGTCGTCGCCGACGCCTGCGGCCGGCCCGTGCGCGCCGAGCGCGTCCCCGACGACCGGATGCGCGAGGACCTCGCGAGCAGCGGTATGGAGCCCGCCCTCGTCGACGCCGTCATGGGCATGTCCACCGGCCTGCGCGACGGCTTCGTGCCCGAGCAGCCCCGCACACCGGAAACCACCACACCGACCACCCTGACGGCCTGGTGCCACGACGAGCTGCGCCCCGCGCTCTGATCCGATCCGCCTGCGACGGACTCCGACTGGACCCGCGACGCACCCATCCGGTGCTACAGCAAAGGTCGAGGACATCGCGCGACGCGTCGCCAGAGAAGAGCGCGAGTTGGGTCTGCCGACCGGGACAGACCAGTCAGGCTCGCTGCGCCATTCGATCGGTTCGTGGCCGGCGTTCCCCGACGCGGTCGAGGCGCTCGCGCGGCTCGCTGAGCGGTTCCGCCTCGTCGCCTTGACCAACGCAGGCCGCTGGGCGCTCGAGCAGATGAACGCGACGCTCGGCCACCCCTTCGACGACGCGGTGACGCGGAGGACGTCGGGGCGAACAAGCCGAGCCCACGGATGTTCGACTACTGCCGGGGCCGGCAGAGCGCGCGTGGCTATGCCCTGGCCGACATTCTGCACGTGGCCCAGAGTCAGTACCACGACAT
>JACDHG010000092.1 GCA_013821195.1 Propionibacteriales bacterium | reverse complement strand
ACGCCTCGCCGAGCAGCTGCATCTCCCGGCTCATCGTCGTACCGCTCATCAGCCGGTTGTCGGTGTTGACCGTCACCCGGAAGCGCAGCCGCGTCAACAGACCGATCGGGTGCTCGGCGATCGAGGTCGCCGCACCGGTCTGCAGGTTCGACGACGGGCACATCTCGAGCGGCACCCGGCGGTCGCGGACGTACGCCGCCAGCCGGCCGAGCCGCGGGTCGCCCTGGTCGTCGTCGGCGATGTCGTCGACGATGCGAACCCCGTGGCCGAGCCGCTCGGCGCCGCACCACTGCAGCGCCTCCCAGATGGAGGGGAGACCGAACGCCTCGCCGGCGTGGATGGTGAAGTGGGCGTTCTCGCGTTGCAGGTACTCGAACGCGTTGAGGTGTCGGGTGGGCGGGAAGCCGATCTCGGCGCCGGCGATGTCGAAGCCGCAGACTCCTCTCTCGCGGTGCCGCACGGCGAGCTCGGCGATCTCCCGCGAGTTGGCGGCGTGCCGCAGGGCGGTGACCATCTGACGTATGACGATCGTCCGCCCCCGGGCGGCGGCGTTCGCGGCGCCCTCCTCGAAGCCCGAGCGAACGGCGTCGACCACCTCGTCGAGCGTGAGACCTGCCGCGATGTGCTGCTCGGGCGCGTAGCGGACCTCGGCGTACACCACGCCGTCGTCGGCCAGGTCCTCGGCGCACTCGGCGGCCACCCGGTGCAGGTGGTCGGCGCGCTGCATCACCGCCACCGTGTGGTCGAACGTCTCGAGGTAGCGCACCAGCGTTCCGGAGTCTGCCGCCTCGATGAACCAGCGGTCCAGGTCGTCGGCGGTCGTGGCCGGCAGCTCGTGGCCCACCTCGGCTGCGAGCTCGAGGACGGTCTCCGGCCGCAGGCCACCGTCGAGGTGGTCGTGGAGGAGCGCTTTGGGGGCGCGCAGGAAGCGGTCGTCGGAGGCCTGGTGCATGCCGTTATCCTCCCAGGTGACCTCAACTCCACGGGCGGAAGGCTCTCATGACATCCCGCAACTCTCGCGCCGCGATCGTGACGGGAGCTGCCCGAGGCATCGGTGCGGCGGTCGCGACGCGGCTGGGCGCCGACGGTTTCGCCGTCGCGGTGCTCGACCTCGACGAGTCCGCCTGCACGGCGACTGTCGACGGGATCGTCGCCGCCGGGGGCCGCGCCGTCGCCGTCGGGGCGGACGTGGCCGATGCGGCTGCCGTCGAGGCAGCGGTGGAGCGAGTCGCAGCCGAGCTCGGCCCGCCGACCGTGCTGGTCAACAACGCGGGCATCACCCGCGACAACCTGCTCTTCAAGATGACCGAGGACGACTGGGACTCGGTCCTGCGCGTCCACCTGCGCGGCTCCTTCCTGATGAGCAGGGCTGCACAGGCCCACATGACGAACGCCGGCTGGGGACGGATCGTCAACCTGTCGAGCACCTCGGCCCTGGGCAACCGCGGCCAGGCCAACTACTCCGCTGCCAAGGCCGGGATTCAGGGCCTCACGAAGACGCTGGCGATCGAGCTCGGCAAGTTCGGCATCACCGTCAACGCGATCGCTCCCGGCTTCATCGTCACCGAGATGACGAGGATCACCGCCGAGCGCCTCGGGGTCGGCTTCGAGGAGTTCCAGCAGGCCCGGGCCAAGGAGACGCCGGTCCCCCGCGTCGGCCAGCCCGACGACATCGCCCATGCGGTGTCGTTCTTCGTCAGCGTGGGCGCGTCATACGTCACCGGTCAGGTGCTGTACGTCGCCGGCGGGCCCCGTGGCTAACTCCCGCCGAGGCGCCACCAACTGGCCTGTTTCGCCGGCATGTCGGGCACTGGTTGGCGTCTCGCCATGACGCGGGTGTTCAACAGCGCCGCCGAACTGTCCGCAGCAGTGGGCGAGCACCTCGGCCACAGCGACTGGGTGCTGGTCGACCAGGCCCGCATCGACGCGTTCGCCGAGGCCACCGGCGACGACCAGTGGATCCACGTCAACCCCCGGCGGGCAGCGTCCGGCCCGTTCGGTACGACGATCGCCCACGGATATCTCACCTTGTCCCTCGTGCCGGTGCTGGTCGGCTCCCTCATCGACTACGCCGGCTGGGACGTCAAGGTCAACTATGGCTCCAACAAGGTGCGCTTCCCGATGCCGGTGCCGGTCGACAGCCGGGTCCGGGCCGGGGTCGAGGTCGCCGCGGTGGCACCTGTGCCCGCCGGTCTGCAGGTGGCGATGCGGGTCACGGTCGACATCGAGGGCCCGGACGGCGTACGGCTGGACAAGCCGGCCCTCGTCGCCGAGACCCTCACCCTCCTGGCCTAGCCAGCCCTTTTCTGCGATTCGTCCGGCCAGTCCACACCTCAGCCACCCGCTCCGAGACGGACGGATCCGAAGCGGGCTCTTCCCTCGCGATTCGTCCGACCGCTCCCCTCGCCTGCTAGGCGCCCTGAGGCGGACGAATCCCTCCCCTGGCCCACCTCTGCGATTCGTCCGGCCAGCCCACGCGCCGACTACCCGCGTCGAGGCGGACGAACCTCAAGAGGGCTCACAGCTCGCGATTCGTCCGACCTGCTCAGGGGTGGACTGCCCGCCCATGGCCGGACGAATCCGGGATAGCGGCGGTCAGGTGAACCGGTCGAGGACGATGTCGCACCGGTACTCCGGCCCGGCGTCGTCGGGCCGATCCGTGGTGTCGTAGGCGTCGCTCAACTCCTGGAGTGATGCTGTTCGCTTGCAGGTCGGACCGTGCCGGCCGCGAGAGTGTTGCGGTCGAGTCGTTGACGAGGCGTCTGTCGGCAGGTTAACGTGCGGTGCTCGACTCGTCGCTTTGAGTAAACCGGCGACTTTGTCACCATACACACGGGGATGGCTCATCGGACCCTCTATTCGGTTCGGTCGTCATCTGACTTCGCTTCTCGCGGTGAGCCTCACGGTCACATTGTTGTCGGCGAGCCCACGCGCAGACGGCAGCGAAGCATTCCGGGTAGCGGCGTGCGACTACAAGCACGGCACTGCACCCGACAACCCCGGAGCTCATCGCGAGACAGGGCGTGATCGTGATCCCACCGGCCAAGGAGTGGTTTCTGTGTGGTGGGCCAAGCGCGATGACAATCGGCCCACGCGCCGGCTCGGCCCCGTCGAGACTGCCGGCAGTTCCCTGGGGCACGTTGCCGAAAGCATCCGGCATGGCCGTCGTCTCCGCTACCAGCGTCAGCGTGCTCAACGACCTGATCAGGTCGCAGGCCGTCCCCGACGTTCGCGCCGACACCCGGACCGCGATCAGACACTGCGACTCGATGTACGGGGTCTACCAGATCTGGGTGTACCGGAGAACAATCGGAAACACGTTCAAGTACGGCATCACGCGAGTCGGCCCGAGCCGACCGAGCAGTCACGTGGGAGTGTGCCAGCACTATTACAGGGAGCAACTCTTGGACTGCGACTGGGATTGGGAGCGGAGAAGCGTCAAGGGTTGGTACCACGCCAGGAAGCGCGAAGCCGGTCTTATCGCCCGATACAAACTGAT
The DNA here is from genome assembly GCA_013821195.1 of Propionibacteriales bacterium. Lineage (GTDB taxonomy): Bacteria > Actinomycetota > Actinomycetes > Propionibacteriales > Nocardioidaceae > JACDHG01. The sequence goes on along the minus strand of JACDHG010000092.1, from coordinate 5,652 downwards.
GAAGGGCCACTGCCCTCCCGGTCAACGCGTGAGCTGCAGGTAAGTCCCATGCGGATAGCTTCCATCGCCTGGGTCGCGAACAGCTATGATCCGTCGTACCAGCACCTGCCTGAGGATGCGACTCCCGAAACTATCGTCGCCGGCGATTACGACCATCTGATGAACACGCCGGCCGAGGAAGACGCTCGCTACTGTGCCCGTCTTGATTTCGACACGTCACCGGAGTGGCAGGAATGGATGGCGGCTTACGTGCCGCGCACCGTGATGCCCTATCTGGAGATCGACAGCCGCGACGACACCGTGTTCAAGACCAAGCGGGTGCCGCGCGGCCAGGTGATGCTGCTGGTGCCAGACCGACAGTTCTTCGGCGACGAGCCTGGACGAGACGTGTACCGACGGCTGGTCCGCGAGCTGTGGGTCCGGGCGGCCGAGAGGTTCGGCTGGCCGGAGCCGCCGCCGTTGCCGCCGCACGCCCCCATCCCCGACGACCCCGACGCCGACGGCCCGCAGCTGTGATGCCGGCAGCGCTCACGGTCCACCTCTGCGCTTCGTCCGACCGCTCCCCTCGCCTGCTACCCGCGTCGAGGCGGACGAATCTCAAGAGGGCTCACAGCTCGCGATTCGTCCGACCTGCTCAGGGGTGGACTATCCGCGTCGAGGCGGACGAATCCAAGAGGGAAGAGGCGGTCAGGTGAACCGGTCGAGGATGATGTCGCGCCGGTACGACGCGACACCGGCGTCCTCGGACCGGTCCGTGATGTCGTAGGCGTCGGTCAGCGACTCCTCGGCGCGGGCGAAGCGGTCCGGATCGTCAGTGAGCAGAGTCATCAGCGGTTGCCCCGCCGCCACCTCGTCGCCAGGCTTCGCATGGAGTACGACGCCAGCACCGGCCTGCACCGGGTCCTCCTTGCGGGCTCGCCCGGCGCCGAGACGCCAGGCCGCCACCCCGACAGTGAGCGCGTCGAGCCGCGTCAGCACCCCCGTAGCGGAGGCGACAACGACCTGGGACTCGGTCGCCACCGGGAGCGGCGCGTCCACGTCCCCACCCTGAGCCGAGATCATCGCCCGCCACACGTCCATCGCTGAGCCGTCGGCGAGCTTGTCGGCGGGGTCGACATCGTCGCGACCGGCAGCGACAAGCATCTCGCGGGCCAGGGCGAGAGTCAGCTCGACCACGTCGGCCGGCCCTCCACCGGCGAGGACGTCCAGCGACTCCCGCACCTCGATCGCGTTGCCGGCGGTGAGCCCGAGCGGCGTACCCATGTCGGTCAGCAGCGCGACTGTCGTGACACCGGCATCCGTGCCCAGGTCGACCATGGTGCGAGCGAGCTCGCGGGCCGAGTCGAGGTCCTTCATGAACGCACCCGACCCGACCTTGACGTCGAGCACGAGGGCGCCGGTGCCTTCGGCGATCTTCTTGCTCATGATGGAGCTGGCGATCAACGGGATCGCCTCCACGGTCCCCGTGACGTCGCGCAGCGCGTAGAGCTTCTTGTCCGCGGGTGCCAGCGACGACCCGGCGGCGCAGATGACCGCACCCACCGACTCAAGCTGCGCCGTCATCTCGGCGTACGACAGGTCACATCGCCAACCCGGGATCGACTCCAGCTTGTCGAGGGTCCCGCCCGTGTGACCGAGCCCGCGCCCGGACAGCTGCGGCACCGCCACCCCGCAGGACGCCACCAGCGGCGCCAGCGGCAGCGTGACCTTGTCCCCGACGCCACCGGTCGAGTGCTTGTCCGACGTCGGACGCGACAGGCCGCTGAAGTCCATCCGGTCGCCGGTGGCGATCATCGCGGCGGTCCAGCGGCTGATCTCGCGGCGGTCCATGCCGTTGAGCAGGATCGCCATGGCGAGCGCCGACATCTGCTCCTCAGCGACCGCCCCACGGGTGTAGGCATCGACCACCCAGTCGATCTGCCCGTCGGAGAGCGCGTGCCCGTCCCGTTTGGCGACGATCACGTCGACTGAGTCGAACGCCTCGGCCATGCTCCTACCTCTCGTGTGACGCCACGTACGCCGTCAGCGTCCGCGGCCCGAACGCGTCGGGCAGGAGGTCGTCCATCGTCTTGACGCCGTCGCCCATGGCGATCAGCAGCCCCGGGCCGCCGTGCTCGAAGAGCAGCTGCCGGCAGCGGCCGCACGGCATCAGGACCGCCCCGTCTCCGTCGACACAGATCACGGCGACCAGCCGGCCGCCGCCGCTCGCGTGCAGCGACGAGACGAGCCCGCACTCCGCGCAGAGCCCGACGCCGTACGCCGCGTTCTCGACGTTGCAGCCGACGACGACACGGCCGTCGTCGACGAGTGCGGCGACACCCACCGGGAACCCGGAGTACGGCGCATACGCCCTCCGCATCGCTGCCGTGGCGGCGGCGGCGAGGGCCGACCAGTCGATCTCCGGGGCGTCATGTGTCATTGCGTCAGCTCTTCACGTAGGGCTCGCCGTCGGCGGCCGGTGGCCGGACGCGTCCGACGAAGCCGGCGACCGCGATCACCGTCGCGAGATAGGGCGTCATCGTGAGCAGCTCGCTCGGGATCTTGTTGACCAAGGTGAGCTGGTCCCGCAGGCTCGACATGAAACCGAAGAACAGCGCGGCGAACGTCGCCCACAACGGGTGCCACCGGCCCATGATGACAGCCGCGAGGGCGATGAAGCCGTTCCCGGACGACGCATTCTTGTCGAAGGACCCCGTCGATCCGACCGTGTAGTAGGCACCCCCGAGCCCGGCGAACACCCCAGCGAAGAGGATCGCCTGCCAACGGATCCGCCTGACCTTGATGCCGACGGTGTCGGCGGCCTTCGGGTGCTCGCCGACGCTGCGGACGCGAAGCCCCCACCGCGTCTCGAACATGATGAGCGTGACGATGACGACCGAGGCGTACATGAGGTAGACGAGTATCGTCTGGTTGAACATCGCCTCACCGATGAAGGGGAGTTCCGACAGACCGGGGATGGCGATGTCGTCGAGCTTCGGCGGCTCGTTCAGGTAGGCCTTGATCTTGGGCTCGTTAGGGATCTGGTCGAGCAGGAAGTTCGTAAGGCCTTGCGCGAAGACGACGAGTACGACGCCGAGCACCACCTGGTTGACGAGGTAGCGGATCGAGAACAAGGCGAGCATCGCGCTGATCCCCACGCCCGCGACGATGCCACCGAGCAGGCCGGCGCCGGCACTGTAGGTCAGGCTGGCGACGACCGACGCGAAGAAGGCGCCCGCGAGGAACTGCCCCTCGATCGCGACGTTGATGACCCCCGCGCGCTCACAGAGACACCCGGCCAGTGCACCAAGGACCAGCGGCGTGGCGATGGCGAAGGTGCCGGGAAGCGGGTTCGTGATCCACGGCTTGAACGCGACGTCGAGGTCCGCGTACGCCCAGATCACGAAGCAGAGCAAGAAGGCGATGCCGACGATCAGCATCGAGATCAGCGTGACGGCGCCGCGGCGGATCAGCCCGAGGAACGCCGCAGCGGAGGCAGCCAGCACGAGGACGCCGCACACGAGTGTCACGGGGTGGGTGGCGAGCTCTCCTGGCTCGGTGTCACGGGTGCGCTCGCCCGTCAACAGGTAGTAGACCAACTCGTCGTCGATCGACCACCAGAAGTAGAAGATCAGCGCTGCGACGAGCAGCAGGGTCCCGCCCATCTTGATGCGGCGCTGCGTCTCGGCGGGGTCACGCACCTGCAGTGCCGGGTCGACCTGTGGGGCCTTGGTCGCGGTGCTCATGAGTTCCACCCCTTCGCCATCACGGCGCCGCCGTCGTCGCTCTCCCGGAACCGGAACACCGCCTTGACGAGTGCGGGTGCGGCGACGAAGAGCACGATGAGTGCCTGGAGGACCTGGGTCAGTGCCAGCGGTGTCGACGCCGCGGACGCCTGCATCGCGAGTCCACCGGTCGACAGCGCCCCGAACAGCAGACCCGCGAGCACCGTCCCGAGCGGCGTGGCGCGGCCGAGGAGCGCGACGGTGATCGCGTCGAACCCGATCGAGCCTCCGAAGTTGGCGGTCAGCGAGTCCTGGTGGCCGAGCACCTGTTGTGCCCCGGCGAGCCCGGCGAGCAGGCCGGCAACGATCATCGCGAGCGTGTAGACCTTCGCCACGCTCATGCCAGCCGTGCGTCCGGCATCGGCGTTGGCGCCGACCGCACGAAGCTCGAAGCCGACCGTGCTGCGCTCGAGCAGCCACCACACGCCCACGGCGGCGAGAAGCGCGAGCAGGATGCCCGAATGGACGCCAAGGAGCTCTGGGAAGGTGGCATCGGCGGCGACCTTCTCGCTGCGCGGGTTGTCCGACCCAGGCTGTTGAAAGGACTCCTTCGTGAGCAGATAGGTGAGGAGGGCGGCGCCCACGTAGTTGAGCATGATCGTCGTGATGACCTCGTGGGCACCGGTCCGAGCCTTCAGCAGACCGACGAGTCCACCCCAGAGCGCGCCCCCCGCCAGCCCAGCGGCAAGAGCCGCGACCACATGCGCCACCGGCGGCAGGTCGTAGTGGAAACCGACGTACCCGGCGCAGATCGCGCCGAGGACCAGCTGACCCTGCGCGCCGATGTTGAACAGGCCGGCGCGGAACGCCAGTGTCACCGCGAGACCGGCGCAGATCAGCGGAGCGGCCCGTTCGAGGGTCGCCGTGATCGCACCCCCAGAGCCGACGGAGCCGGTGACGAGCGCCTTGTAGGACTCACCGATCGCGCTGGCGGAGCTGCGGAATGCGTCCCACGGGTAGCTGAAGAAGTAGCTGAAGCTCTCGATGACCTCGCGGTCGCTGACGAGGATGAGCACCGCCCCCACCAGGAGCGCGAGAGCGATCGACGCGAACGTCACCGTGACCGACGGTAGCCAGCCCGCCATCCTGTTGTCGGCGCGTCGATGACTCCCGGCTGGCTTGTCCTTCGTCACGGTGCTGCCGGAAGGAGGCGGACCGCCTTCGTCTGACTGCCCCTGGTCAGGCATCCGTGGTGGCCCCCTCGCTGTCGTCCTCGGGTGTCTTCGCATTCGAGCGCTCGGCGCCGGCCATCAACAGCCCGATCTCGTCGCGCTCGATGTCCGGCGAGACGATGCCGACGACACGCCCGTCGTACATCACCGCGATCCGGTCTGACAAGGCGAACACCTCGTCGAGCTCGGTCGAGACGATGAGGACCGCGGTCCCCCGGTCACGCTCGCCGATGATGCGCTGGTGGATGAACTCGATCGACCCGACGTCGACGCCTCGGGTCGGCTGTGAGGCGACGAGGACCTTGATCGGCCTCGACAGCTCGCGGGCGACGACGACCTTCTGCTGGTTGCCGCCGGACAGCGAGCTGACCGGGCTGTGCGGCCCCTGGGTCCGGATGTCGAACTCTTCGATGCGGTCCCTCGCGTTGGCTGCCATCGCCGCCAGATCGAGCGCGAGGCCACGCGAGAACGTGTCGTGCTGGTAGCGGTCGAGGACGAGATTCTCTTGGACTGAGAAGGACCCGATGAAGCCGTCGTGCGACCGATCCTCCGGGATGTACCCGATGCCGTCGTCGAGGCGCTGGCGCGGCCCGTGCTTGGTGATGTTGCGCCCTGCCAGGCTTATCTGGCCGGCTGCCGGCTTCATGAGCCCGAGGATCGCCTTGATCAGCTCGGTCTGGCCGTTGCCCTGGACGCCTGCGAGGACGAGGATCTCC
>JACDHG010000091.1 GCA_013821195.1 Propionibacteriales bacterium | reverse complement strand
GTCGGGCAGCTGGCGGCCGGTGATGTAGCGGTCCGACAGCGCGGCCGCGGCGACCAGGGCCGCGTCGGAGATCGACACCTTGTGATGTGCCTCGTACCGCTCCTGCAGGCCGCGCAGGATCGCGACGGTGTCCTCAACGCTGGGTTCACCGACGAAGACCTGCTGGAAGCGCCGCTCGAGAGCAGGGTCCTTCTCGATCCGCTGGCGGTACTCGTCGAGGGTGGTCGCGCCGATCATCCGCAGCTCGCCGCGGGCGAGCATCGGCTTGAGCATGTTGCTGGCATCCATGGCCGACTCACCGGTGGCACCGGCACCGACGACTGTGTGCAGCTCGTCGATGAACGTGATGATGCGGCCGTCGCTGTTCTTGATCTCCTCCAGCACCGCCTTGAGGCGCTCCTCGAACTCGCCGCGGTACTTCGCACCCGCCACCATCGCGCTGAGGTCGAGCGAGACCAGCCGGCGCTCCCGCAGCGACTCAGGCACGTCACCGGCGACGATGCGCCGGGCGAGCCCCTCGACCACCGCGGTCTTGCCCACGCCGGGCTCGCCGATGAGCACCGGGTTGTTCTTCGTACGCCGGGACAGCACCTGCACCACCCGCCGGATCTCGGCATCCCGACCGATCACCGGGTCCAGCCGCCCGGATCGGGCCTGCTCGGTCAGGTCCACGCCGTACTTGTCCAGCGCCTGGTAGGTGCCCTCGGGATCCTTGCTCGTCACCCGCGCGGAACCGCGGACCTGGGTGAATGCCGCGAGCAGCGTCTCGGGGGTCGCGCCGACGGCCGCGAGCAGCGCCTTGACCGGGCTGTCGACGGTGGCCAGCCCGACCAGCAGGTGCTCGGTCGAGACGTACTCGTCGCCGAGCGCGGTGGCCCGGTCCTGGGCGGTGTCGAGCACCCGGATGAACGCGCGAGACGTGGCAGGCGCAGAGACCGTGGTGCCGCTGGTCGCGGCGAGCTTGGCCACCAGGTCGGAGGCGTTGCGGCGTACGTCGGCCGGCTCGGCACCGACCGCCTCCAGCAGCGCCGGCGCGGTGCTCTCGGTCTGCTCAAGCAGCGCGACCAGCAGATGGGCGGGCTCGACGACCGGGTTTCCGGTGCTGGTGGCGTGGCGCAGCGCCGTGGCCACCGCCTCCTGGCTACGGGTGGTGAGCTTGTTCAGGTCCATGCCTTTGCCAACATCTCCGGACTTGAGTCCATTCCACTCAGGTTAGCCGGATGCCGCTGCGGTCGGCATGATCGTGCTCGAGAGCTGAGCCCGAGGAGCAGACCCGGAGGAGCAGGAATGGCGCCACACCTGTCGGTCATCGTCTTCGACGTCAACGAGACCTTGTCGGACATGGCGCCGATGGCGTCACGGTTCGCCGACGTCGGAGCACCGGAGCACCTGGCAAGACTGTGGTTCGCCTCCTTGTTGCGTGACGGCTTCGCCCTCACCGCCGCGGGGACGGAAGAGACTTTCGCCGTACTGGGCAAAGGTGCGCTGCACAGCCTTCTGGCCGGCGTCCCGCTGCATCGCGATACTGACGCCGCCGTCGAGCACATCATGGCCGGCTTCGTCGAGCTGCCGGTGCACCCTGACGTCCCCGACGGGGTCCGCCGGCTCCGGGCGGCCGGGCTGCGCCTGGTCACGCTCACCAACGGATCCGCGAGCGTAGCCGAGGGGTTGTTCGCCCGTGCCGGGATGTCGACGGAGTTCGAGGCGCTGCTCAGCGTCGAGGACGCGCACGTGTGGAAGCCCGCTCCTGGTGCTTACGAGTACGCCGGGCGATGCTGCGGGGTCGACGTCGCCGAGATGCTGCTGGTTGCGGCCCACCCGTGGGACATCGACGGCGCGGCGCGGGCGGGGATGCAGACGGCATGGCTCAACCGCAGCGGCGCACCGTATCCGCCGTACTTCACCGCTCCCGATCACACGGTCGCCACGCTGACCGACCTCGCAGCCAAGCTTGCCCGCGACCAGTCATGATCTCCCACCGGGCGACGACGTCGTCAGGCCGTGATCCGCAGCGGCGGCGAGCAGGCGTTGGTCGTAGGCGACGACGAGATCGGCGTCGGTCAGCAAGGCCGATGCCTCGGGACCCTCGCGATTCGTCTGTGCTGCCCGGTCGGGGAATCCCCGACGTGTCGCAGACGAATCCTGGGAGGGGTGCGGGGGTCAGGCTGGTTCGCGTTGCAGCCGCGGCATGCAGGTCTCGGCGGTGCCGCCGGCGAAACGGGGCCAGCGAAACGCCGCCGTGTCCCCGTCGTCGACCTGCAGCCGCTCGACCCGCTGCCCGACCACATCGTCCGCATCGCCGAGCGTGACCACCGTCAAGGTGTAGCGCGTCGGCCGCGTGCCGGTGTTCACAATGGCTCCGCTGACCTTCCAGGAACCCCGCCAGGTGCGAGTGCAGGCGAAGTCGGCGAGGTCGGTCGCCGCGGGCTCCAGCTCCGGACCGCCTCTCCGGTCTGCGTCAGGCTCAGCGCCGGCCACCGACTTGTCGTCGGTCGGGTCAGGAGCAGTGGTGGGCCGCGCCGGCGCGTCCGGCTGGGCGGCGTCGTCCGACGAACTCCCGCCAGAGCAGGCGGTGACAGACAGGAGTACGACGCACAGGGCGCTCGCCCCTTGTCGTGTCACGCCGCCGCTCACCCGGCCAGTGTCTCAGCGGGTACGGCGTTGCCAGCGCACCACGGTGCCCGACTGGCGTGTCGCCGGCAACCGGATCCCCTGGCCGGCGGAGAGTGCCGCGTCGGCCAGCTCCAACGCCGCCTCGAACGCAGCCGCCCGGGCGCGCAGCTCGGCCACCTCGTCTTGCAGCGCAAGGATGCGGCGTACGCCCTCGAGCCCGATCCCCTGCGCGGTCAGCTGTGCGACGTCGCGCAGCTGCTCGATGTCGCGCCAGGAGTACCGGCGGCCACCGCCGCCGGTGCGCCCTGGGCTCACCAGCCCGATCCGGTCGTAGCCACGCAGCGTCTGCGGATGCATGCCGGTCAGCTCCGCAGCGACGCTGATCACGAACACCGGCGCGTCGTCTCGGGAGAGCTCGAAGTTCGCCATCTCACTCACCGGCTCGCGCGAACAGGGCCGCCCTCGGGTCGGCGCCGTCGGTGGACGAGCGCAGCGCCTCCAGCGCCTCGCGGGACGCATCAGTGAGCGACTTCGGCACCACGACGTCGACGGTGACCAGCAGGTCGCCCCGGCTCCCGTCGCGGCGGGGGCCACCCCGTCCCTTGACCCGGAAGGTCCGACCGTTCGGCGTACCAGCGGGCACCCGCAGCGTCACCGGCGCCCCGCCGAGCGTGGGCACGGAGATCTCGGCGCCGAGCGCGGCCTCGTGGAAGCTCACCGGCACCGCCAAGGTCAGGTTGTCCCCGGTGCGGCCGAACAGCGGGTGGGCAGCCACCTGCACCACGACGTACAGGTCACCGGCCGGACCACCGCGTTCGCCCGGCACGCCCTTGCCCTTCAGCCGGATCCGCTGGCCGTCGCGGACACCGGCCGGGATCCGCACCTGCATGGTGCGCGTCGAGGTGCCGCGCCCGGAGCCGAGGCAGGTCGGGCACGGGTCCTCGACCACCAGACCGCGACCGCGACAGTGCCGGCACGGCTCGGTCATCGCGAACGCGCCACCGTCGCTGGTGGTCTGCATGCCGGTGCCATGGCAGTACGCGCAGACGGTGGGAACGGTGCCCGACCGCGCCCCGGTGCCCGAGCAGGACGCGCACGCGGTGTCGCTGGTCATTCGCAACGGCACCGTCACACCGTCGAGCGCATCCCGGAAGGAGATCGACGCCTCGGTCTCCACGTCGGCGCCCCGGCGCGGTTGGGCGGTGGTACGGCGGGTCCCGCCGGAGGTGAAGATGCCACCGAGCAGGTCGCCGAGTCCTCCGCTGCCGCCACCGGCGTTGCCGAACAGGTCACCGAGGTCGAACGTCGTACCGCCGGCCCCTCTCTGCGGTGGCCGGAAACCTCCGGCACCGCCGAACATGCTGCGGGTCTCGTCGTACTCCTTGCGTTTGGCCGGGTCGGAGAGCACCGAGTAGGCCTCGCTGATGCTCTTGAAGCGTTCCTCGGCAGCAGCGTCGCCCGGCTTGGAGTCAGGGTGGTTCGCGCGCGCCAGCTTGCGGTAGGCCTTCTTGATGTCGTCGGCGTCGGCGTCCTTGCCCACGCCAAGGACCTGGTAGAAGTCCTTCTGCAGCCAGTCGGTCGTGCTCACGTGCTCCCCTCCCCTCGGTCAGGCGTCGCGGTGGGATTCGGTGCCCGGGCTCTCCTGGAACGCCGGGTCGGGGGCCGCCTCCGCCTCGGGGTCCAGCCCGAGATCTACCAAGGGGTCGACCAGGGCGTCATCCACCGATGTCGACGTTACGGGCTCAACCGGCTCGGCGACCGCGACCCGCGCCGGGCGCAGCACCCGTTCCCCGATCCGGTATCCCGCCTGCAGCACCGCCGAGCAGGTCGGGCCGTCGACCTCGTCGGAATGAGCGTGCATCAGCGCCTCGTGCACCCGCGGGTCGAACGCTTCGCCCGCTTCGCCGAAGCGCACCAGCCCCAGGGCAGCGACTGCCCGCTCGAACGAGTCGGCCACCGCTTTGAAGCCGCCCTCGAGCTCGCCATGGTCGCGGGCGCGGCCGATGTCATCGAGAACCGGCAACAGTGCCGCGAGTACGCCGCCGACTGCGCCCTCGCGGGCGACGGCCCGGTCACGGTCGACTCGGCGCTTGTAGTTGACGTACTCGGCCTGCAGGCGCTGCAGGTCGAGGGTCCGCTCGGCGAGAGCCGTCTCGAGCTCGGCCATCCGAGCGGCGTCCACCGCGCCGGCTGCCGGCGCGAGAGGAACCGTTAGGTCAAGACCGCCGGGCGATGCGGTGTCCTGAGGCTCCCGGACGGCCCCGGTCTCGGGATCGATGCGCCGGCGGTCTCGGATCACCGGCCCGGCGCGCTCCTGCTCCTCGTCGTGGGCGTGCTCGGGGGTCACTTGGGCTGCCCTTCGGCGCCGCCCTCGGCGCCGCTCTCGGTGCCGCCCTCGTCGACGATCTCGGCGTCGACCACGTCACCCTCCCCGCTGTCGGCGTCCGCCGCATCGGCAGCGCCGGGAGCACCGGCTGCACCCGTCTCGGCGGTGGCCTGGGCGTTGGCGTACATCGCCGCGCCCATCTTCTGGCTCGACTCGGCCAGTTTGGCGGCGGCTGCCTTGATCGACTCGGTGTCGTCGTCCTCGAGCGCCTTCTTCAGGTCCGCGACGTCGGTCTCGACCTCGCCCTTGACGTCGTCGGGGATCTTGTCGGCGTTCTCGGCCAGGAACTTCTCGGACGTGTAGACCGCACTCTCGGCCTGATTGCGGATCTCCACCGCATCCTTGCGCTGGCGGTCCTCCTCGGCGTACTGCTCGGCGTCGTGGATCATCTTGTCGATGTCGTCCTTGGACAGGGCCGAACCACCGGTGATCGTCATCGACTGCTCCTTCCCGGTGCCGCGGTCCTTGGCGGACACGTGCACGATGCCGTTGGCGTCGATGTCGAACGTGACCTCGATCTGCGGGACGTTGCGCGGAGCCGGCGGCAGCCCGGTCAGCTCGAAGTTGCCGAGCAGCTGGTTGACCGACGCCATCTCGCGTTCGCCCTGGTAGACCTGAATCATCACCGACGGCTGGTTGTCCTCGGCCGTGGTGAAGACCTCCGACCGCTTGGTCGGGATCGTTGTGTTGCGCTCGATCAGCCTGGTCATCACGCCGCCCTTGGTCTCGATCCCCAACGACAGCGGAGTGACGTCGAGCAGCAGGACGTCCTTGACCTCGCCCTTGAGCACGCCGCTCTGCAGGGCGGCGCCGACGGCCACCACCTCGTCGGGGTTGACGCCCTTGTTGGGCTCCTTGCCCCCGGTGAGCTCACGGACCACCTCGGCCACAGCAGGCATCCGGGTCGAGCCACCCACGAGGATCACGTGGTCGATCGTGTCGACGTTGACCCTGGCGTCCTTGATCACCTGCCGGAACGGCGACTTGGTGCGGTCGAGCAGGTCGGAGGTCATCCTCTGGAACTCCGAGCGGGTGAGCTTCTCCTCGAAGTGCAGCGGCCCCTCGGCTCCGGCCGTGATGTAGGGCAGGTGGATCGTGGTCTCCGACGTACCCGACAACTCGATCTTGGCCTTCTCGGCCGCCTCGCGCAGGCGCTGCCCGGCGATCTTGTCCTTGGACAGGTCCACCCCGTGGGCATCCTTGAACTTCTTCACCATCCAGTCGACGATGCGCGCGTCCCAGTCGTCGCCGCCGAGGTGGTTGTCACCGCTGGTGGCCTTGACCTCGACCACACCCTCGCCGATCTCGAGCAGGGACACGTCGAACGTGCCGCCGCCGAGGTCGAAGACCAGGATCGTCTGGTCGTTGGCCTTGTCGAGCCCGTATGCCAGCGCGGCGGCCGTCGGCTCGTTGACGATGCGCTGGACGTTGAGACCGGCGATCTCGCCCGCCTCCTTGGTCGCCTGGCGCTGGGAGTCGGAGAAGTACGCCGGCACGGTGATGACCGCGTCGGTCACGTTCTCACCGAGGTAGGCCTCGGCGTCGCGCTTGAGCTTCTGCAGTACGAACGCCGAGATCTGCTGCGGCGTGAACTCCTTGCCGTCGAGCTGGCGCGTCCAGTCGGTGCCCATCTCACGCTTGACCGAGCGGATCGTGCGGTCGACGTTGGTCACCGCCTGGCGCTTGGCCACCTCGCCGACGAGCACCTCGCCGTTCTTGGCGAAGGCGACGACCGAGGGGGTGGTGCGGGCACCCTCGGCGTTGGAGATGACGGTGGGCTCCCCACCTTCGAGTACGGCGACGACCGAGTTGGTCGTGCCGAGGTCGATTCCGACTGCGCGAGCCATCTGTGTACCTCCGTTAGTTGAGTGCTGCTGGCGCAAGTTTAGGTGCCGTTGGGGACAGAGCCAAATCGGGTTGAGCCGAAGGCGCTCAAGGTAGGACACCGGTCGGGGGCCCCGTTGGGTCCGGCCGGGTAAGTAGAGTGGCCTGGGCGGGGAGCGCGAACGGGATCGACGTGCAGGGTCTCGTCCGCGACTTCGCCGGCACCCGGGTGCTGCACGAGGTGTCGTTCGCCGTGCGGCCGGGCCGGATGACCGGCTTCGTCGGCGCCAACGGGGCCGGCAAGACGACCACCATGCGCATCATGATGGGTGTCCTGGCCCCAACCGTCGGTGCGGTGCGGTGGGACGGGAGCCCCGTGACCGCGGAGCAGCGACGCTCCTTCGGTTACCTGCCGGAGGAGCGCGGGCTCTACCGAAGATGCGGCTGGCCGAGCAGCTGCGCTACTTCGCGCGACTGCACGGTGCCGACACAGCCAAGGCGAGGCACCGCACGGGTGCCGCGCAGGACGTGCTGCGTGAGGCGCTCTGCCGCGGCCCTGTTCTGGAGCTGAGGCGTCGGACCCCCACCCTTGCCGAGATCTTCCGGGAGACGGTCGGATGAGCTCGTCGACGGCCTGGTGGCGTCTGGTCGCCGCCCGCGAGGTGACCACCCGCGTGCGCGACAAGACCTTCCTGATCAGCACCGCCGTACTGCTGTTGCTCGTGCTCGGCGGGATCGTCGTCGGCACCCTGGTCGGCGGTGGTCCGGCGAGGTACGACGTCGCGGTTACCGAGCCGTCGGGTGCCCGGCTGGCGGCGGTGACCGAGGACCAGCTGCGCGCCCTGCCGGGCGAAGGCGACTCGATCGTCGAGGTCACCGAAGTCGACCAGGCGGCAGCAGCGCGGTACGCGGTCGACGCCGAGGAGGTGGACGCCGCGCTGCTGCCGACCGGAGACGGCTTCGAGATCGTCGGTCGCGATGAGGTGCCAGGAGATCTGGCAGCCGCAGCACAGAGCGGGTTGTCGCTGCTGGCGCTGCAGGAAAACGCCCAAGAGGCCGGCACGACCGTCGAAACCCTCACCGCCGGCTCGACCCTGAGCCAGACCACGACCGCAGAAGGGGCGGTGTCAGCAGACGCGGCTGCGGGCATCGCGTTCGTGATGGCGCTGCTGTTCTTCGTCACCGCGATCGGCTTCGGCCTCGCGATCGCCCAGAGCGTCGTCGTGGAGAAGGAGAACCGGATCGTCGAGATCCTCGCCGCCACGGTGCCGCTGCGCGCGTTGCTGTGGGGAAAGGTGCTCGGCAACAGCCTGCTTGCGCTGGCTCAGGTGCTCGCGGTTGCGCTTGCTGCCGTGGTGGGGCTTCTCGTCCTCGGTGCTGAAGGTCTGGACATGATCCCCGCCGTCGGTGTGGCCGGGCTGTGGTTCCTCGCCTTCGTCGTCGGCTTCCTCGCGCTGGCGAGCCTGTGGTCGGTTGCCGGGTCGCTCGCGACACGCCAAGAGGACCTACAGTCCACCACCCTGCCGGGGCAGATGCTGCTGCTCATCCCCTACCTGATCGCGGTGACCGGCAGCGACAGAGCGATCGAGATTTCGTCATTCGTGCCGATCGCCTCGTCCATGACCATGCCGGCCCGCTTGGTCGACGGGGACGTGGCACTGTGGCAGCCGGTTGTGTCCCTGGCCCTCTCCGCCGCGGGAGCGGTGCTGCTGATCCGGCTCGGTGCGCGCTGGTACGAGCGCTCCCTGCTGCAGACCTCGCGCCGCACCACGTACCGCGAGCTGCTGCGCCGCCAGCGCACTTCCTGACTCGCCGAAGCTCCTCACGCCCGGTCTTGCGCGGCGCCTGACCTCGGATGCCCGATTTGGGCGGGTTCGGTGCCCCATGGGCCGAGTAGTGACGGTCTCGGCTGCGCACCCTGCGAAACTGGGCAGCTGCGACATTCACCTGCTGCTGAACCTTGTCGTTACTGCCCAGTTGTCGAGCCCGCTGCGAGCGACGTACTCGCCGGCCGCCAGCGTCTGCGGTCACTGCGCGGGGCTGTTGCGCAACCTCGGCGCGAAGGAGTGGGGCGGTTGCGCAACCTCGGCGCGAAGGGGTGGGTCAGGCGGCAGTGAGGAGCGGGCGGCCGCGCTGCCAGACCGCGGAGACCAAGGGCACGCCCGGGCGGTAGGCCAGGTGCAGGTACGACGGCGCGTCGAGCACCGCGAGATCCGCCTGCGCCCCGACGCCGAGCCACCCGACGTCGTCTCGCTGCAGCGCGACCGCACCACCGGCGGGCGAGGACCACAGCGCCTCGGCCGGGGTCATCGCCATCTCCCGCACCGCAAGCGCCAGGCAGAACGGCATCGACGACGTGTAGCAC
>JACDHG010000090.1 GCA_013821195.1 Propionibacteriales bacterium | reverse complement strand
AGGCATGGCTGTCGGTCGCATCGGCTGTCTGCTGACCGAACTGCCCGGAACCCCCACCGGCGGGTGGGGTGTCACGCTGTCGCCCGAGGAGGCAGCCCGGTTGGACGGACCGGCAGGGGTGACGCTGCACCTGTCGTTCGGCTACGAGATCGCCTTCCACCTTGTCGCGTTCGCTGTCTTGTGGGGATGGCTGAGACACCAGCCGATCGCGTCGGGCGAGACGCTCACCCTCTACCTCGCGGCGTACGGGATCTTCCGCTTCCTCGTCGAGTTCGTCCGTGGAAACGAGGTCGTCTTCGCCAGTCTGACTCGGCCGCAGCTGTTCCTGCTTCTCACGGTGCCGCTGATCCTCATCAGGGTCGCCTACCAGTTCCGACACGGCGCGTACGACGTCCGGCGCGAGGAAGGTAGTCCAGTGAGCGACTCTGACCTCCCGCCGCCACGGCCACTCTCGCCCCCGTCGGACGAGCGGGGTCCCGCGCGAGCCCGCCGGCGGCCCACTCAAGCTCGGCATCCGTCCGGCCACCGGTCTCGGCCTCGCGGCACGTATGCCCTGACGCGGGGGTGTGCGGTGCGGTCGGCTGATCACAAGGAGTGGCTGTGAGCGAAGACCACGACAACGGCGCGCCGCCGGATCGCTCCTACCCTCCGCCGCCGCCTGTGGACGCACCGACCGCCGACGACAGCGGCGGGTCGATTGTCTTGGGACTGGTTCTGGGGCTGGTGGGCACGGCACTCGGTGCGTTCGGGCCATTTTTTGTCTTCCTTCCCGACGGCGTAGGGCTGCTGTTGCTGTGGCTGGTTCCCATCGTGCTCGTCGTCGGCATCGCGCTGACCGTCAAGGGCTCCACCCGCCGTACCGGCGTGGGCATGCTGCTGGGCTGGGCGGTGGGGCTCCTGGTGTCCGCAGGGACGTGCCTCTACCTGCTGAGCACCCTGGGGGTCGGATGAGATCTGCGGCGGACGACGAGATGAGGACGGCACAGTGAGTCCAGGGATGTCGCTGCGGGACTACCGCATCCACCGCTACGTCAACGCGTTCTGCCCGCACTGCCACGAGGAGCAGCCGAACCGGCCGCTGGAGCAGGTAGAGAGGCTGTCGGGCCGGTTGGCCGTCCGTGACGGTCGCGTCTGGCTCGAGCGGGGCTGCGGCAGGCACGGGCTCGTCCGGACCCTGTACGACGAGTCGGCCGAGATACTGGAGTACCTTGAGCAGTGGACCGCGCCGACCAAGAACCACCAGTCCGACGCGAGCGGCAACTTCGCGCCCGTCCCCGCGGCGTACGCGGACGGCCTGCCGGAGATGCAGACCCAGCACACGTGCATCCTGCTCGAGGACATCACCGACCACTGCAACCTCCGCTGTCCGACCTGCTTCGCTGACTCGGCACCCGCGCTCGAGGCCGTCGCGCCTCTTGCATCGGTGCTCGCGAGCATCGACGCGAGGCTGTCGCGGGAGAACGGACGGATCGACGTCCTGATGCTGTCGGGTGGCGAGCCGACCCTCTACCCAGAGCTCGAGCGGCTCCTCGCCGCCGTGGTGGCTCGGCCGATCGTGCGGATCCTGATCAACACCAACGGCCTGCGGGTCGCCAAGGACGACGCACTCCTTGCGTTGTTGGAGCGGCACCGCGATCGCGTCGAGGTCTACCTGCAGTACGACGGCGGGAGCGCCGAGGCGTCGATCCACCATCGGGGCGCCGACGTCCGACGGCTCAAGGAGCGAGCGATCGAGCGCCTCTCGGCGGCCGGCATCTTCACCACGCTGACGATGACGGCGGCGCTCGGCGTCAACGACGACGAGCTGGGCTTCGTCATCAAGCGGGCGCTCGACACGCCGTACGTCGGCGGCGCCACGATCCAGCCGGTCTTCGGATCCGGCCGCTCGGCGGGCCTCGACCCGATGGACCGGCTGACCCACACGGGTGTGCTCGCTCGGCTCGAGGGGCAGACGGCGGGTGTCGTGACGTGGCGAGACCTGACGGCGCTGCCGTGCTCGCACCCGCACTGCTGCTCGGTCGGCTACCTGCTGCGCGACGACTCAGGGAGCTGGCGCTCGTTGACCTCGCTGATCGGCCACGACCGGCTCAAGCAGTGGCTCGACCTCGAGCCCGACCTGCTGGCCAACCGGTTCGCCGACCAGGAGATCCCGGCACAGATGCGCACCATCGTCAAGGACTCGTTGCTCGACCTGCTGAGCGAGCAGTCGTCGCTGTCGCACCCGAGCATGGGCACGATCTGGCGCGACATCTGCGAGAACTGCGACCTCGGCGTCTCGACCCTCACCAAGCTCGCGACGGCTCAGCTGCCCGGTCAGCACAAGCGGCTCCGCTCGATGCTCGGGGAGCGAGTCAAGCGGATCACGGTCAAACCGTTCATGGACATGCATACGATGATCGAGGAGCGGCTCACGCAGTGCTGTGTGCACGTGGGCACTGTCAACGAGGAGACGGGCGCCGACCAGTGCGCGCCGTTCTGCGCCGTCCAGGCCTGGGCACCGCTCGGGCGCAACCGACTGTCGACCGCGCGCGGAGGTGGGTCATGACGACTGCTGGCACGGGTGCCCGCCATCACGGGGCGGGAAGGCTCTCCGTCTCGGGAGAGGACGCCGAGGAGAGCACGTACGACCCACTCAAGCTCTGCGTCTTCGCCACCATCGCCGGCCTGGGCTGGCTGTTGGGCCCGGTGGCGCTGCTCGGGTTCGCGGCCCTGGGTCTGCTCGGCTACACGCGGGCCTGGCGGGCGGGTCTGACGACGTCGAAGTGTCTGCTGCGCGACACGAGGCTGGTGCTCGCCTATCTCGCACTGCTGGTCGGGCTTGCCGGCTGGGGCATCGTCCGCCTCGTCGGCTGAGCTCCGCGTCAAACGTTGGCGCGTTGGCGGACCGCCTCGTAGAGCGCGATCGCTGCCGACGTGGCGACATTGAGCGAGTTCACCCGCCCCGCCATGGGCAGCTTGGCAGCGATGTCTGCCGTGTCGGCCCAGCTCTCGGGGAGGCCCTCGTGCTCGGCACCGACGACGATGGCGGTCGGAGTGGTCAGGTCGACGTCGGTGATGAGCCTGTCGGTGTCGGGAGTCGCTGACACGACCTGGAGTCCGTGAGTGGACAGCCAAGTCCGAACCAGCTCAGAGGACGCGGACGCGATCGGTACGGCGAACACGGTGCCCTTGCTGGCCCGCACCACGTTGGGGTTGCCCCAGTCGGTCGCCGGGTCGGCCGCGACGACGGCGTCCACCCCCGCCGCATCCGCCGTACGCAGCATGGCGCCGAGGTTGCCCGGCTTCTCCACGCCCTGACAGACCAAGACAAGGGGGAGGGAGGACAGGGTGATCTGGTCGAGCGGGGTGGAGGGATCGGCAACCACCGCGAGCCAACCGTCGGGCCCCTCGCGATAGGAAGCCTTGGCGAAGGCCGCGGCGCTCAGCCGGACGACATCGCTGCCGCTCGCCGCGACCCGCTCCAGCGTCGCATCGGCGTCGGGTTGACCGGCCAGCGCCGGGCAGTGGAAGAGAGTGCGGAGGGCTGCGCCTGCGTCCAGGGCGAGGAGCAGCTCGTCGTAGCCCTCGAGCAGCGTCACGCCCTCCGCGTCTCGCGTGCGTCGCTTGCGGAGACTCAGCAGCCACTTGACGCGAGGATTGGCCGGGCTGCTGATCTCCAGATCCGGCTTGCCGTCGTACGGGATCATCACCGAGAACTATCCCGTACCCCGTCGGGCTGTGCCCCTGAGCCGCAGTCTCCCCCAACTCGCGACTTGTCCGAAGCCCAAGAGCCATAGGTCGATGAGCTGCGGACATGTCGCGACTCGAAGACGCGGTCGAATGCGTGACGGTCATCTTCTAGGGTCAACGGATGCGCTTGCATCTGGTCCGCCACGGCCACCCGGAAATCGATCCGACCACGCCTGCATCGACCTGGCCGCTGGACCCAGCCGCCGACCTCGGGATCGAGACGCTGCGCGCCAGCGGTGTGCTGCCCGAAGAAGCGGTCTGGGTCAGCTCGGTCGAGCCCAAGGCGCTCGCCACCGCGCAGCTTCTCAGCCCCGACGGGAGCTGCGGCTCCGTGGAGGGACTACACGAGGCGGAGCGGCCGGCCGACTGGTTGAGCCAGGAGGAGTTCACCGCGGCAGTACGCCGTTCGTTCGCGCATCCGGACGAGACAGCTCGGGAGAGCTGGGAGCCGCTGAGCGACGTCGGGGTGCGCGTGGCGACGGCAGCCGGCACGGTCATCAACGGGGCGAGGGAGGCCGAGGTGACCGATGTCGTCCTGGTCGGCCACGGCACCGCGTGGACGTTGCTCGTCTCCGCACTGATCGGTGAGGCTCCGGACCTCGACAGCTGGGAGCTGATGTCGATGCCCGACCACTGCAGCATCGACGTCGACGCACGCGTCATCGTCTCTCCCTGGGGTCACTGGCGCGCAGCGCCCTGACGACCCAGCCGGCCGTCTGGGAGCTCGTCGGCGATGCCGACGCACGGATCACCCCGTGAGAGACTGGGTCGCCATGTCGGAGCCCATCAACACCCTGCCACTCGTCTTCGACGGGCCCCGCAGGGCCAAGAAGCCGCCACGACACCTCGCCGACATGACCAGCGACGAGCGGAAGGCCGCCGTCGAGGCAGCGGGGCTCCCCGGCTACCGCGCCAAGCAGGTGTCGCACCACTACTTCTCCCGCCTGGTCGAGGAACCCGGCGACATGACGGACCTACCCCTCGAACTGCGGAAGCCTCTCACCTCGGCGTTGCTGCCCACGCTGATGACGCCCCTGCACACGCTCGAGGCCGATGGGGGGACCACCCGCAAGACGTTGTGGAAGCTCCACGACGGTGCGCTCATCGAGTCGGTCCTGATGCGCTACCCCAGCCGGGTCACCATGTGCGTGTCCTCGCAGGCAGGCTGCGGGATGGCGTGCCCCTTCTGCGCGACAGGCCAAGGCGGACTGCAACGGAACATGAGCGCCGGCGAGATCGTCGAGCAGGTGCTGACGGGGTCGCGCTCCCTGGCCCGCGGCGAGGTGCCCGGCGGTCCTGGGCGTGTCTCTAACGTCGTCTTCATGGGCATGGGGGAGCCGATGGCCAACTACAGCGCGGTCATGGACGCCGTACGGCGACTGACCGACCGGGCGCCTGACGGCCTCGGGATGTCCGCCCGCGGCGTGACGGTCTCGACGGTCGGGCTCGTCCCACGGATGCGCCAGCTTGCGGAGGAGGGCATCCCGGTGACGCTGGCCCTCTCCCTGCATGCGCCCGACGACGAGCTGCGCAACGAGCTCGTGCCGATCAACACGCGCTGGAGCGTCGGCGAGGCAGTCGAGGCCGCGTGGAGCTACGCCAGGGTCACCAAGCGCCGGGTGTCGATCGAGTACGCCATGATCAAGGACATCAACGACCAGGCCTGGCGTGCTGACCTGCTCGGCGACGTGCTCACGTCATACGGCGACTGGGGCTGGGTTCACGTCAACCTCATCCCGCTCAACCCGACGCCGGGCTCCAAGTGGACCGCGTCCCGGCCGGAGGACGAACGTGAGTTCGTACGCCGGCTGGAGGCCAAGGGTGTGCCGACGACGGTCAGGGACACCCGCGGCCGGGAGATCGACGGCGCCTGCGGGCAGCTCGCCGCGGCCACAGTCTGACGGCGATGCTCGACTACGACGAGGAGGCCGCCCACTATGACGAGACACGTGGTGGCGAGGCACGGGCGCAAGCGGCCGCGGACGCGGTCAACGAGCTCCTGTCAGCAGCCATGACAACGATCGTCGACGTTGCCGGCGGGACCGGTACCGTCGCGCAGCGGCTCAGCAACACCGACCGCTACATCGTCGTCTGTGACGCGTCGGCCGGAATGCTGCGACTCGCCTCCAGTCGGCTACCTGGGCACGCGGTCCGGGCACGCGGGACCCGCCTTCCGATCCGTGACGCATCCGTGGATGCTGTCACCACGATCTGGCTGCTGCACCTGCTCGATGAGCAGGCAGTCGCCACGACGATCCGGGAGGCCGCGCGTGTGCTGCGCGCCGGCGGCCGTTACCTGACCACCGTCGACAAGGCATCCGCGCACGCGAGGTGGTCCGGCGGGCCGGTCACCGACCACAGCGACGATGTCGAGTCGCTGGCGGTCTCGTGCGGACTACAGCGCATCGGTGAGTCGTCGTTCGTCGGACACGGCCAGGGCGTCGGGGCGCCCGATCCGGTCTACACGCTGCTCGCCTTCGAGCGGGTCAGATGACCGACGATGTAGCGGCGGCACTCACGACCGGCAGGCTCTGTATCCCGAGACTCATCGCATCCGACCTCGACGGCACCTTGCTCGACAGCTCGGGCGCCTTGTCGACCAGGTCGGTCAACGCCTTCCGCGACGTGCAGATTGCGGGTATCGACGTGGTGATCGCGACCGCCCGACCGCCCCGCTGGATGCATGAGTTCGGAGATGTGATCGGCGACCACGGCGTCGCGATCTGCTCCAACGGGGCGTTTGTCTATGACGTTCCCACTCGAAGCGTTCTCTCGGCGCGCCCGATCGTGGCCGACGTGGTGGTCGGGATGGTGGGCGCGCTCCGGCAGGCCATCCCGGGCATCGCCTTCGCCGTCGAGAGCGCTGCCGGCTTCGGCCGTGAGCCGGCGTACGCCGACCCGCACGTCTCTCCGCCGGACACCCAGGTGTCGGACATCGCCGACCTGCTCGACCCGTTGCCAGGGAAGCTGCTGGCGCGAGCACCCGGCGTCGGCGAGGACGAGTTTCTGCGCCGGGTCACCGAGGTGGTGGGTGAGTCGGCGTTGGTGGCCTTCTCGGGTGCGGGCGGCTTGGCGGAGATCAGTGCCGTGGGCGTCACGAAGGCGGCTGTCCTGTCGGAGTGGGCGGCTGAGCGCGGGGTCTGGCCTCACCAGGTGTGGGCGTTCGGTGACATGCCCAACGACGTACCGATGTTGACGTGGGCAGGCACGTCGTTCGCCGTCGCGAACGCCCATCCCGAGGTGCTGGCGGTCGCCGACCACGTCGTGGGGAGCAACGACGACGACGGTGTGGCGGGCATCGTCGAGCTCGCCATCCGGCACAGTCAGGGCCTCACCACAGAGCCGAGGACGAGGTAGCGGGAGCAACGGGTGGCTCAGATCGTTGCACCGGTGGCTCGCCAAGGATCGGCCGTTCAGCTGGACCTCGCCGCGCGCTGGGTCGAGGCTGCCTCAGGTTCGGACCCTTGCGCGCCGAAGGCTTGCATCTCAGACCCACAGTCTGCACGGCAGGTTTGCGACGCAGACAGGCCAACTGGCTTGCTTACATCGCAAACCGGAGCACATCGGGACGGCTGACGACTGGTGCGCGTGGTAGGAAAGGGACTAGAGTGGCGTGATCGTTATCTGAAAGAAGCCTGAGAAATTAGTTGGGTTTGGGGGCCGTTGGGTAACGTCTCTCTAGCAGAGCCGATTAGATGGACAATCCCGCAGCGTGGAGGCAGGCGGGCTTGTGAACTCCGGATCTTCTCGGACAGCTGTATCAGTCCAAGAGAAACCACAAGGTCCAGAGCACGCTAACCCCGAGGCAACTCGGATGTCGGGAGACGGCTCGCCGTCTCGTCCTTGCCACAGAAAGGGACGAAGCAATGTCTTCGTTGTTCAAGAGTCGCCGCGTGCGCGCCACCACGGCCGCATTCGCATCCTCAGCACTGGCCTTCCTCGGAGCAGCGTCGCTGCTCGGGCCGCAGACTGGAACCGCGTCAAGCCACCGCGAGGCGCCCCAGATCCTTTCCGACCCCCAGGCGGACAACACGGACACGTACGCGTTCGTCAGCCCGGACAAACCAGACACCGTCACGCTCGTCGCGAACTGGCTGCCCCTCGAAGAGCCAGCCGGTGGGCCGAACTTCTACCCGTTCGCTGACGACGCCCACTACAACATCAAGATCGACAACAACGGCGACGCCAAAGAGGACATCACCTACGAGTGGGACTTCGACAGCTCTTACGAGTCCGAGGACACGTTCCTCTACAACACCGGTCCGGTGACGTCGCTCAGCGATCCCACCTTGAACTTCAAGCAGACCTACACCCTGACCCGCATCAAGGGCGGCAAGTCCAAGGTGCTGGCTGAGAACGTCCCCGTGGCTCCGTCGAATGTCGGCGCTGCCTCCATGCCGGACTACGCCGCGCTGCGCGACCAGGCAATCCGGCCGACATCTGTGGCTGGGGAGAGCACCTTCGCCGGCCAAGCCGACGACCCGTTCTTCTTGGACCTGCGTGTCTTCGACCTGCTCTACGGCGCTGACCTGAGCGAGACCGGCACCGACACGCTGTCTGGCTACAACGTCAACAGCATTGCCCTGCAGACGCCGATCAGCAACCTCACCGGCGGCCAGGGTGACCCGGTCATCGGGGTCTGGAGCACAACTGACCGCCCCAGCATCAAGGTCCAGGCTGCGGATGGTACGCAGAAGTACAAGGGCAAGTTCGTACAGGTCTCCCGCCTGGGCAACCCCCTGGTCAACGAGGTCGTCATCCCGATCGGGCTGAAGGACGCCTTCAACGCGCTTGCACCGGAGAACGACGCGAGCGTTGCTCCGGCAGTCGACAGTGTCAACGACCCCGAGGTGCCGAAGCTGATCGAGGCCATCTACGGCATTCCTGCGCCGAAGACGCCGCGTGACGACCTGTTCGCGGTGTTCCTCACCGGAGTCAAGGGGCTCAACATGCCCCAGGGCAAGGTTCAGCCTGCCGAGGTGCTTCGCCTGAACACGTCGATCCCGCCCGCCGCTGAGCCGAACAGGCTTGGTGTGTTGGCTGGTGACACGCAGGGCTTCCCGAACGGCCGTCGTCTCGCCGACGACGTCGTCGACATCGAGATCCAGGCTCTTGAGGGTGCTGTTCGCACCGGCAAGCTCGTCGAGGCTCTCGCCGCCGGCGACGCGGTCGATGCCAACGACCTTGCGTTCGAGTCCACGTTCCCGTATGTCGCCCTGCCGCACTCTGGCTCGGCTGACGCGGGAGCCGCCGCGCCTACCGGCCCCGTTGCCGCAGGTGGCGGTGGAATGGACCAAGGCGCGGTTGCACCGAACCGACGCGACCTTGGCCCCACGGCCGCTAGCCCGGCGCAGCCGGACGAGTCGGTAGTGTCGCCTCTCGCGCTCGTAGCGGCAGGACTCGGACTCGGCTTTGCCGGGTACGGTTTCGTGCTGGTGCGTCGCGGTCGTCGAAACCAGGTCGAGAGCTAAGACCTGTATGTCTCACCCTGATG
>JACDHG010000089.1 GCA_013821195.1 Propionibacteriales bacterium | reverse complement strand
ATCAAGAACATCGACGTCCGCAAGGCACTGGCGTACGCGTACCCCTACAAGGACGCCTATGCAGCATCCGGTGCGATCGAAGGGGTGACCCGTATCCCCGGCACGAACATCATGCCGCCAGGGATCCCAGGACGCGAGGAGTTCAACCCGCTGCCCGACCACGAGAAGGGTGCTACTGACGCCGCGAAGGCGAAGGAGCTGCTCACGGAGGCCGACGCCCTCGGTTTCGAGATCAAGTTCCTCTACGCGACAGACGACACGGCCTCAGTGGACACGCAGAAGGTGATCTCGGCCGCCCTCGAGGAAGCCGGCTTCAAGGCGACCCCGGTGGCATCGACGATCGCTGACAGCTCCACGACCAGGGCCGACCCGAGCGCCGATATCAACGTCCGCTCCGGCGGATGGTGCTCCGACTGGCCGTCCGGTGGCTCGTGGTTCCCACCCGTCTTCGAGACGACGGATCTCGACAAGGAAGGGCTCGGCGCCAACTACGCCGTGTTCTCCGAGCCAGCCGTCGACAAGAGGATCGCCGAGATCCAGGAGCTCGATCTCAAGGAGCAGCCGGCCGCTTGGAACGAGCTCGACCAGACGATCCAGGCGGACTACTTCCCCGTCTTCGTCACGTCGTACGGCGGCGCTGCACTGATGCGCGGCTCGAACGTCAACAACGCGTTCATCGACCCGACGTTCGGCATGCCGACCATGAAGGACATGTGGCTCACTCAGTGATCCCTTGGACCTGATCGTCAGCAACGCATAATCAGTGGTGGGGTGGGCCCTTCGGGGCCCGCCCCACAAACCAGGGTAGGAGTGGTCATGTTCGGCTATATCGTGCGAAGGCTCGTCGCCTCGGTCCTCGTCGTGGTCGTCATCTCGATGATCGTCTTCGCGCTCTTCTTCCTCGGGCCGAGCAACCCGGCCGCGGTGATCTGCAACGCGAACGGTCGCTGCACCCCCGAAAGACAAGCCACTCTCGAGCACGCACTCGGTCTTGACCAGAGCGTGATTCCCCAGTACGGCGAGTTCGTCAAGGGCGTGTTCGTCGGCCGCACGATCAGCGTCGGTCCAGGCGCCGACTACGACTGCGGTGCGCCCTGCCTCGGGATCTCCTTCCGCAGCAAGCTGGAGATCACCGAGCTGCTGAAGGACAAGTACCCAGCGACCCTGTCGCTCGCGGTCGTGGGCGGAAGCCTGTACCTGCTCATCGGCAGCACGCTGGGCATCCTGGCGGCGAAGTACCGCGGTTCCGCGACCGACCGGATCCTTGTCAGCAGCAGCCTCGTGTTCAGCTCAATCCCGTACTACCTGGTCGCCCTGCTGGCCTGGCTGTTCCTCTACAACGAGTACAGACTCTTCCCGGAGACCGGCTACTTCGCGGTGACCGACAACCCGGTGAAATGGGCGTCAGGGCTCTTACTCCCGTGGTTGGTCCTCGGCTTCGCCCAGTCGCCCCAGTACGCGAGGTTCGGGCGCGGCTCGATGGTCGAGACGTTGAGCGAGGACTTCATCCGGACGGCTTCCGCCAAGGGGCTGCCGCGCAACAAGGTCCTGTTCAAGCATGGGCTGCGAGCAGCGATCGTCCCGATCGTGACGATCTTCGGTCTCGACATGGCCTTCCTCCTCGCCGGAACCGTCTTCACCGAGGAGATCTTCGACATCGACGGCATCGGTGCATGGGGCCTCGACGGCATCCGGCTGCTCGACTTCCCGGTGATCGCCGCCACCGTCCTGGTCGGAGCGATCCTTGTCGTGGTCGCCAACTTGGTCGTCGATATCGCGTACAGCTTCCTCGACCCGAGGGTGAGGCTTGCATGACCGAGGTGCTCGAAGGCACCCAGCAAGGAGCGCAGGCACGTTCCTCGAGCGACACCGAGCCGTTCCTTGTCGTCGAGGACCTGACTGTCCAGTTCCCCACCCACGACGGGCTCGTCCAGGCGGTCTCCGACCTGTCCTACTCGGTCGGCCTCGGTGAGACGCTCGGGATCGTCGGGGAGTCAGGGTCCGGCAAGAGCGTCTCCTCGATGGCTGTCCTCGGTCTGCACGACGAGAAGCGCACCCGGATGACCGGGTCGATACGCGTCGGCGGCAAGGAGGTCGTGGGTGCCGGCGACCACGCGATGCGCAAGATCCGTGGCAACGACGCAGCGATGATCTTCCAGGACCCGCTGACTGCCCTCCACCCCTTCTACACCATCGGCGCGCAGATAGTGGAGGCCTACCGGCTTCACAACGAGGGCAACAAGAGGACCGCGAAGAGGCGTGCGGTCGAGATGCTCGACCTGGTAGGTATCCCGCAGCCCGACCGGCGCGTCGACGACTTCCCGCACCAGTTCTCCGGTGGGATGCGCCAGCGCGCCATGATCGCGATGGCGATGGTCAACAACCCCAAGCTCCTCATCGCCGACGAGCCGACCACCGCCCTCGACGTGACCGTGCAGGCACAGATTCTCGACCTCATCCAGAAGATGCAGAAGGAGTTCGGCTCCGCTGTCGTGATGATCACCCACGACCTCGGCGTGATAGCCGAGATCGCCGACGAGGTCCTCGTCATGTACGGCGGGCGCGCGGTGGAGAAGGGCTCCTGCAAGCAGATTCTCACCCATCCCGAGATGCCCTACACGTGGGGGCTGCTGGGCAGCATCGCGGACGTCACCGGAGACACGTCGAAGCCGCTGGTGCCGATCCCAGGCACTCCGCCCAGCCTGCTCAACCCCCCGACGGGGTGCGCCTTCCATCCGCGCTGCGTCCACAAGGACAAGGTGCCTGACGGGCGCTGCAACAGCGAGCTGCCCGAGCTTCGTCCCGGGATCTACGCCAACCATCTGACGCGCTGCCACCTGCCCGATCCGGATGCGATCTACGAGAGCGAAGTCAAAGAGGTGGTCATGTGAGCGCGCCTCACGATGCTGTCGCCGACAGCAGGACTGAGGATGCGGCGGCACCAGAGCTGTCTGGAGTTCCCCTGCTCGAGGTCAAGGACCTGGTCAAGTACTTCCCGGTGAAGTCGTCAGGTCTTCTTCGCCGGACCATCGGCCAGGTCCAGGCGGTCGACGGTGTCTCGTTCACTGTCGACAAGGGCTCGTCCCTCGGTCTCGTCGGTGAGTCAGGCTGTGGCAAGACGACCACGGGGCGGGTGGTCACCAGGCTGTACGACCCGACGTCCGGCACCATCATGTTCGAGGGCAACGAGATCGGCCAGCTGAACCGCAAGCAGATGATGCCGTACCGGCGGCAGATCCAGCTCATCTTCCAGGACCCCTACTCGTCGCTCAACCCACGTCACACGGTGGGCACGATCGTCGGCACCCCGATGCAGGTCCACCAGACGGTCCCGAAGAACAAGATGCTCACCCGCGTCCAGGAGCTGCTCGAGACGGTGGGGCTCAACCCCGAGCACTACAACCGCTACCCGAGTGAGTTCTCGGGTGGTCAGCGGCAGCGCATCGGAATCGCCCGTGCACTGGCGCTCAACCCCAAGCTGATCGTCGCCGACGAGCCGGTGTCGGCGCTCGACGTGTCGATCCAGGCGCAGGTCGTCAACCTGCTCCAGGACCTGCAGAAGCAGTTCGACATCGCTTTCCTCTTCATCGCGCACGACCTTGCGATCGTGCGGCACTTCTGT
Organism: Propionibacteriales bacterium; assembly: GCA_013821195.1. Taxonomy (GTDB): domain Bacteria; phylum Actinomycetota; class Actinomycetes; order Propionibacteriales; family Nocardioidaceae; genus JACDHG01. The sequence goes on along the minus strand of JACDHG010000089.1, from coordinate 5,718 downwards.
CCGCGCATCGCGGTGATGTACCTCGGCAAGATCGTCGAGGTGGGTGACCGAGACAGCATCTATCTGACACCGCACCACCCGTACACTCAGGCGCTGCTCTCGTCGGCTCCGGACGTCAGACAGGCGGCCATCGGCGGCCGGCGCGAGCGGATCCGCCTCGAGGGCGACGTCCCGAGCCCGGTGAACCCGCCGTCGGGCTGCCGGTTCCGGACACGTTGTTGGAAGGCACAGGAGATCTGCGCCCAGGAGGAGCCGCCGCTTCTGCAGATCGGTGGACGCGAGGTGGCCTGCCACTTCGCAGAGCCGATGCAGGTCGTGGCTGCGACCGAGGGAGACATCGCAGCTCAGGTCGAGGACGACGACAGGGCCCCCAAGCTCGAGGTCGGCTGAGCCACCGCAGGCGGCTCAGCCGCCCGTGAGATGGTGTCCCCGTGGATACCGACGCGCTCTTCGACGTCGCGCTCCCGGCGCACTCCAAGGGGGGCAGCCTGGCTGACCGCGACCACCGGGCGTCCCCGCTGGCAGTTCGGATGCGGCCGCAGACCTTGGACGAGCTCGCCGGACAGGACCACCTGCTCGGTGCCGGCTCACCATTGCGACGGCTGGTCGAGGCGGACCAGCCGACGGCGTTGATGCTGTGGGGTCCGCCAGGGACCGGCAAGACCACGATCGCGGCGATCGTCTCCGCGCAGACCAACCGACGGTTCGTCGAGGTATCGGCAGTGTCCGCAGGCGTCAAGGAGGTCCGCGAGGTCATCGACGCAGCGCGCCACCAGCTCGCCATGGGCGGCCAGGAGACGGTGCTCTTCGTCGACGAGGTGCACAGGTTCAGCAAGGCGCAGCAGGATGCGTTGCTCCCCGGGGTCGAGAACCGGTGGGTCACTCTGGTGGCAGCCACGACAGAGAACCCGTTCTTCTCGATCATCTCGCCGCTGTTGTCGCGGTCACTCCTGCTCACCCTCGAGCCGCTCACCGACGACGCGGTGCGCTCCGTGGTAGCGCGGGCGCTCGTTGACTCCCGCGGTCTCGGCGGAGCTCTTGCCCTCGAGGCCGTCGCCGAGGACCAGCTGATCAGGCTCGCCGGTGGAGACGCCCGCCGAGCCCTGACCTACCTGGAGGCGGCTGCCAGCGCCTCCGAGTCACTGGGACGGGAGACAATCACGATCGAGGCGCTCGAGTCGGCGGTCGACCGGGCGGCTGTCCGTTACGACAGGCAGGGTGACCAGCACTACGACGTGGTCAGCGCCTTCATCAAGTCGATCCGCGGCAGCGACGTCGATGCCGCTCTCCACTACTTCGCCCGGATGGTGGAGGCAGGGGAGGACCCACGCTTCATCGCCCGCCGACTGGTGATCCTCGCCAGCGAGGACATCGGCCTGGCCGACCCGTCGGCGCTCACCACAGCGGTAGCGGCAGCCCAGGCTGTCCAGCTCATCGGTATGCCGGAGGCACGCCTCAACCTCGGCCAGACCGTCATCGCGTTGGCGCTCGCCCCCAAGTCGAACGCGGTCATCGGCGCTGTCGACGCCGCCGTCGCAGACGTGCGCGCAGGCAAGATCGGGTCGGTGCCTGCCCATCTCCGCGACGCCCACTACCGCGGGGCCGGCACGATCGGGCATGGCGACGGTTACCTGTACGCGCACGACGACCCGCGTGGGGTGGCACCGCAGCGGCACGCCCCCGACGTCGTCAGGGACGCGACGTACTACCGCCCGACGACCCGAGGCGCCGAGGCGCAGTACTCCGCCCAGCTCGAGCGCATCAAGGCCATCTTGGCGGGCCACCGTCCCCGTCGCGACGGGTAGGGTGGCGGTTTGCCAGGAGCAGTGAAAGGGCAGGTCGGATGACGCTCACCCAGATGGCGATGACCGGGCTGGCGCTGGTGGTCGTCCTGCTCATCGTGGTCGCGGCCCGGCTGAGGGGCCAGCTGACCCAGCTGTCGCAGCAGGTCGGCGACCTGCGAAGCGGACCCGCGCCGAGTCCACCGCCTCCACCATCGCTGCCGGTGACCCCTGTCGCCCCCGTGCCGATCGCCGAGAAGTCGAGGGCGCAGCCTCCAGCCGAGCAGCCGGTCTCCCACCAGAGTGACGAGCGTGACGAGGACGTGAGCGTGATCACGCGCCTGGACGGCGACCCCGACCCCGACCTGACGACGGCGAGGATCGCGTCGGTGACACTCGGCGGTCCGCTGATCAAGGTGGCCGCACTCTCCCACGGCGTACGGCGGGCGTTGCGCGAGGAGCATCGGATGAGGATCGCGTACGTCGTACGCAAGGAGATGCGTCGGCAGCGCAAGATGCGCCGACGCGGGCGTGCCGAGCGGGCACCCTCGCAGAGGTGGAGACCATGAGCAAAGCGCTGTGGTTCGCGGCCGGCGCCGCCTCGGGTGTCTACGGCCTGGTCAAGGTGCGTCGGACCGCCCAGGCGTTGACGCCAGACGGCGTCGGCGCCCGGGTCGCTGCCTGGCAGGTCGGCGTGCGCGCCTTCGGTGACGAGGTGCGGGCCGGCATGGTCGAGCGTGAGACCCAGCTGCGCGACCAGCTGCGGCTCGGAGCAACGGGCTCCCGCCAGATCGAGAACCCCCCCGGCCCGACGGAAGAGAGCAGAGAGCAGCCCTGATGGACACCGCTGAGATCCGACGCCGGTTCATCAGCCATTTCGAGGAGCGCGACCACACCGTCGTCCCTAGCGCGTCGATGCTGCTCGACGACCCGAACCTGCTGTTCGTGGGCGCTGGGATGGTGCCGTTCGTGCCCTACTTCCTCGGCCAGGAGCAGGCGCCGTACGACCGTGCGGTGAGCGTCCAGAAATGCGTGCGCACCAACGACATCGAGCAGGTCGGTCAGACCGACCGGCACGGCACGTTCTTCCAGATGAACGGCAACTTCTCGTTCGGGGACTACTTCAAGGAAGGCGCGATCCAGCACGCCTGGGACCTCGTGACGAGAGCGCAGTCCGACGGCGGCTACGGCATGGACGTCTCCCGCCTGCACGTGTCGGTGTACCTCGACGACGACGAGAGCGTGGCGATCTGGAAGCGAGTCGCCGGCCTCGACGACGACCGTATCCACCGCCTGGGGAAGATGGACAACTACTGGCACATGGGCATCCCCGGGCCGGGCGGACCCGACTCGGAGCTGTTCTACGACCGCGGCCCCGAGTTCGGTCCCGAGGGTGACATCGAGAAGGCCGGCGATCGCTACCTGGAGTTCTGGAACCTGGTCTTCATGCAGGTCCGCCTCAGCGCCGTGCGGGCTCAAGACGACTTCGACATCGCCGGCGAGCTTCCGCGCAAGAACATCGACACCGGTATGGGCCTGGAGCGGATGGCGATGCTGCTGCAGGACGAGGGCAGCATCTACGAGATCGACGAGGTGTTCCCCGTCCTCAGCAAGGCGGCGGAGCTGGCCGGCAAGACGTATGGCGCCGACCACGAGGACGACGTCCGGTTGCGGGTGGTCGCCGACCACGTCCGCAGCGCGATGATGCTGATCGCCGACGGGGTGACGCCCGCCAACGAGGCGCGCGGCTATGTGCTGCGCCGTATCCTGCGCCGGGCCGTCCGCTCCATGCGGCTGCTCGGCGTCGAGGACAAGACGCTTCCCGAGCTGATGCCCGTCTCGCATCGGAAGATGCGTGAGTCCTACCCAGAGCTCGACGCGGAGTGGGGACGCGTCTCCCAGGTGGCCTACGCCGAGGAGGACGCGTTCCGTCAGACGCTGCGGGCCGGCACCGCGATCTTCGACCTGGCGGCAAGCGCGACCAGGCAGCGCGGGGGTGCCGAGCTGTCGGGTGCGAAGGCGTTCCAGCTCCACGACACGTTCGGTTTCCCCATCGACCTGACGCTCGAGATGGCCGCCGAGCAAGGGTTGCTCGTCGACGAGGTCGGGTTCCGTGAGCTGATGGGGGAGCAGCGGGCCCGCGCCAAAGCCGACTCCAGGGCAAAGAAGGGCCAGCACACCGACTCATCGATGTACCGCGAGGTGTTCGACCGGATGGGCGGCGCGGTCACGTTCACCGGTTACGACGAGGTGTCGTCCGACGCCCGCGTCACGGGCCTCATCACCGACACGGGGACGGTCAGCTCAGTCACCGCGGGCGAGACCTGCGAGGTCGTCCTCGACCGCACGCCGTTCTACGCGGAGGGCGGTGGGCAGCTGTCCGACCAGGGGATCATCGCGGCGTCCAACGGCGCGCGACTCCTGGTGCTCGATGTGCAGTCCCCGACCCGTGGCGTCATCGTCCACAAGACGAAGGTGCTCGACGGCGAGGTCGAGGTGGGCATCGACGCGCACGCGCTCGTCGACGTCGAGCGGCGACGCTCGATCAGCCGCGCGCACACCGCGACACACATGGTCCACAAGGCGTTCCGCGAAGCGCTCGGAGAGACCGCGACCCAGGCCGGCAGCGAGAACGCACCAGGACGGTTCCGGTTCGACTTCGCTGCGAGCGCAGCGGTGCCCTCTTCCCTGCTGCACGAGGTCGAAGCCCGGGTCAACGACCTGGTGCTCGCCGACCTCGGCGTCGAGGCCGAGCTGATGACGCAGCAGCGGGCCCGCGACGTCGGCGCGATGGCCTTGTTCGGAGAGAAATACGGCGACCAGGTGCGCGTCATCTCCGTCGGGGACTGGGCGCGCGAGCTCTGCGGCGGCACCCACGCGGGGCGGTCAGGTCAGCTCGGTGTGATCAAGCTGCTCGGCGAGTCGTCGATCGGGTCCGGCGTACGACGCGTCGAGGCGCTCGTCGGTGCCGACGCCTATCAGTTCCTGGCCCGCGAACACGTCTTGGTGTCCCAGCTGACCGAGGCACTGAAGGTGCCTCGCCACGACCTCCCGGAGCGAGTGCACCAGCTGGTGGAGCGGCTGCGCGTCGCCGAGAAGGAGATCGAGCGGGTCCGCGTCAAGTCCTTCCTCGCGCGGGCAGACACTTTGGCGGCTCAGCCCCGTGACGTCGGTGGTGTCTCCTTCGTTGGCTATGTCGCCGAGGGCGCTGCCATGAGTGACGTCCGCACCCTTGCCCTCGACGTGCGAGGCCGGCTGGGCACGGGTCGTCCCGTGGTCGTCGCCATCATCGGAGCCGTTGACGGCAAGCCGAGTGTCGTCGTGGCGGTCAACGATCCCGCCCGCGAGCGCGGGCTCAGCGCGGGGCAGCTGGTCCGAGTGGCGGCGACCCGGCTCGGCGGCAACGGCGGAGGCAAGGACGACGTAGCCCAGGGCGGCGGCACAGACACTTCGGCGTGCCCGGAGGCGCTGGCAGACCTGGAGACTGCCATCTCGCAAGCCGCCGAGGACGCTTGAGCGACGTCACCCCAGCGTCCGGGGGCGCGCCGCGGTTTCGACCCGGAGTCCGTCTCGGGGTCGACGTGGGAGGCGTCCGAGTCGGCGTCGCCCGCTGCGACGCCGACGGCATGATCGCCACCCCCGTCGAGACTGTGCACCGCCGCCGCGGTGGCCGCGCAGACCTCCACCGGCTCGCCGATCTCGCAGCCGAGCTCGACGCCGTCGAGATCGTGGTCGGCCTACCGCGCTCGCTGAGCGGCGGACTTGGCCCGGCGGCCGCCAAGGTCATCACGTATGCCGAGTCGCTCCATGGCACGCTGCTCGGACGTGGCAACGCGGTGCCGGTTCGTCTCGTGGACGAACGGTTGACTACGGTGAGTGCGGAACGAGTCTTGCGAGAGCAGGGTCGCCACCGGGCCAGGAGACGCGCGGTGGTCGA
>JACDHG010000020.1 GCA_013821195.1 Propionibacteriales bacterium | reverse complement strand
GTCCCGTCGGCTCCGCTGGCACAGACTCCCGCGCCTCCGCAGCCGACGGCACCTGTCACCACATCCGCGTTGCCCCCGTTGCCTGAGCCTGAGCCTGACGGCCCGGTGAGCACTGACGAAAGGTCGGTCCCACTGCCGACTGAGCTGGCGGAGGTCACCTCCACAGTGCCAACTGCCCCCGCACTGCCCTGAGAAGTCGCTCGCGACCCGTGCCGCTCCAGCTCGGGCAGGCTCAGGGCGAGACAGACAGGCTGTCAGGCGAAGACGCTGCGTCGGCGGATCAGCAAGGCGTGAAGCGTCTGCTGAATCGTCTCGCGTACCTGTTCAGTGACGTTGAGGACGAGCATCGGATCGTCGGCAGCTCCGTCGGGGAACGAGTCGGTCCAGATGGGCGCACCGAACTCGATCAGCCACTTCGACGGAAGTGGCACCAACCCGAGCGGGCCAAGCCAGGGAAAGAACGGTGTGATCGGGATGTAGGGCACTCCCAGCCGCCGAGCCAGCGTCGCGATGTTCCCGACAAGTGGGTAGATCTCCTCGGCGCCCACCACGGAGCACGGCACGATGGGCACCCCGGACCGCACCGCCGCGGACACGAAGCCGCCGCGACCGAACCGCTGCAGCTTGTAGCGCTCCGAGAAGGGTTTGCCAACGCCTTTGAAGCCCTCTGGCCAGACCCCGACGAGGTCTCCGCGCGACAGCATGCGCTCAGCGTCCTCATGACTGGCGAGCGTTGCCCCACCCTTGCGTGCGAGCTCTCCCAGGAACGGCAGCCGAAAGATGAGATCGGCGGCGAGCATGCGCAGGAACCTGTCGGCGTGGTCATACGTGACGAGGGCGGTGATCATTGCGTCGAGAGGCACGGTGCCGGAGTGGTTCGACACGATGAGAGCGCCGCCTTCGGCTGGGACGTGCTCGATGCCGAAGACCTCAACCCTGAACCATTTCTGCGCCAGCGGCCGCAGCGCAGTCATCACGAGCTTCTCGGTGAGGTCGATGTCGAAGCCGAACTCGTCGACGTCGTAGTCTCCGGTCAGCCGCCGCCGCACAAATGCCAAGAGGTGCGCCAGCTCTTGCTCCCAGTCACCGAAGACCTCGCCGGGGGCATCTCGAACGGAGTCCGCGATGTCCTCCGCCGGGTGGTGAGGCATCACCTTCTGGATGAGTGACGACACATGCCGTTCGAGCCCGCCGAGCTCGCGGCATACCCCGGTGACGAGGACGACGCCCCCATGAGAGCCGCTACTCCTCCTTATTCGAGCGTGACCGGGCCGGCTGTGGGCCAGTGGTATCAAGGCGACGCATCGGGGCTACTTGCCCTGACGACGCCGCTGGATCCGCGTCTTCTTGAGCAGCTTGCGGTGCTTCTTCTTTGCCATCCGCTTACGACGCTTCTTGATAACTGAGCCCACGGTCTGCCTTTCGGGCCTGGAGTCTGCTGCGGGTGGTCGGACACCCACCAGGTCGGTTGTGGTCGCGCCCAGAGCGCGACCGCCCAAGCCTACCGGTCGACCGTCGACGACCTTCGCAGCAGCCTCACGCCGGAGCTGCTGCTGGCGCCTCGCAGCGGCAGGAGTAACTCGCCTCTTGCGTCGTGTCGTCCGTTGCTGGGTGCGAGCTTGGCTCAGCCGGCCTGGAAGTACGACTTCCGCAGGTACTCGTTCACCGCTTCTTCGGGCACTCGAAACGAGCGTCCGACCCTGACGGCCGGCAGATCACCAGCGTGGACCAGCCGATAGACAGTCATCTTGGACACCCTCATCACCGTGGCGACTTCCGCCACGGTGAGGAACTTGACCTCGGAGATGTCGTCCCCGGACGTGCTTGAGGCCATGACGCACCAACTTCCGGCGCAGAGGCTCTTCGGCTTCCCCACCAAAGATCAGGCACCCACGCGATAGCGTGAGAGTAGTGGCTCATGATGCAGGGGGGAAGCAGACTGCGGAAAATGATGAGGAAATCGGTAAGAGTGGTGGACTATTGCGGCGTGTCGCTTGCCACGGCCGTGAATTATCCACGCAATTCGCCGCCGAAGCCACTCTTGGCGCTACCCCAGGCTGATCCCGTGGAATGGGAAGATCTCCTGTCGCGTCTGCTGGATGAGTCGGTCCAGCCAGGCATCCGGGTTGTGACCCTCAGCCCAGTCGACGTACCCGGCCTGTCTCCCGTCCGTCATCGAGGTCGGCGCACGCTGGCCGGTGACCGACTCGACATGGCGCCTCCAGACCTGCGGGATGGCTGTGCTCGGCTCGAGAGGCGCCCCGCCGGCGATGGCCAGCAGGTGCGCCCAGGTGCGAGGGACGACAGAGGTGAGGGCATAGCCGCCTCCCCCGGTGACCAGCCATCTGCCGGCGGAGACCTCGTGGGCGAGCTCGTGCAGCGCGAGGTGTGCCGCTCGCTGCCCGTCGACGCTCAGCATGAGATGTGCGAGCGGATCATCCATGTGGGAGTCGCAGCCGTGCTGGGAGACGAGAACGTCGGGCTCGAAGGCACGCAGGAGAGGAGGCACGACCGCGTGAAAGGCCCGCAGCCAGCCGTCGTCGGCTGTGCCCGGCGGCAGCGCGACGTTCACCGATGACCCCTCGGCACCCGGACCGCCGCTCTCGGAGGCGTCGCCGGTGCCCGGGAACAGTGTGCTCGGAGTCTCGTGGAGGCTGATCGTCAGGACGCGTGGGTCGTCGTAGAAGGCAGCCTGCACCCCGTCACCGTGGTGGACGTCGATGTCGACGTAAGCGACCTTCGTGGCACCTCGGTCGAGCAGCGACGCGATCGCGACGGCGGGGTCGTTGTAGATGCAGAAGCCACTCGCGGAGTCGGCGAGCGCGTGGTGCAGTCCGCCGCTGATGCTGACACCGTGCAAGACGTCGCCCGCCCACACCAGCCGCGCCGCCTCGACGGTCGCCCCCACGATGTGAGCCGAGGCCTCGTGCATACCGGCGAAGGTCGGGTTGTCGGCGGTCCCGAGGCCATGACGTTGGTCGCCTCGCGTCGGGTCGTCGCCGGCGCGTCTCACTGCCGCGACGTAGTCGGCATCGTGCACGAGCTCGAGCTGCTGCTGGGTCGCCCCAGGTGCGTCGTACATCGTGACGTCGGGAAGGTCGAGCACACCGAGGGCACGGGCGAGCCGCATGGTCAGATCGACGCGGATAGGCGCCAGCGGGTGCCCGGGGCCGAAGTCGTACGCCGTCAGGGTCTCGTCGTAGACGACACCTGCCGAGCCGGTCATGGCGCGACTGTAGTCGGGGCTCGGCCCGCACTGGTCACAGCGCCTGCGTCAACGCGTAGATGACGAGACCGGCCAGGCCACCCACGACGGTGCCGTTGATTCGGATGAACTGCAGGTCGCGCCCGACGTGCAGCTCGATTCGGCGCGCTGCCTCACGCCCGTCCCATCTGTCGATGGTGTCGGTGATCACCGTGGTCAGCTCATCGCCGTACCTCCCGACCAGGAAAGCGACGCCATCCGACACAAGCTCGTCATACCGGCCGCGCAGCTCATCGTCGTCGATGAGTCGCTGCCCCAGGGTTCCGAGCGCGACCGTGGCGCGGCTGCGGATGGTGCTGTCCGGCGAGGCCAGCGACTCCTGCAGCACCAGCCGGAGTGAGCGCCACAACGACGTGGCGGTGACAAGGACCTGAGGCTGGCAGAGCAGTCTGGCCTTGAGCCGCTCGGCCCGCTCCATCGTGTCTGGGTTCGACCGCAGGTCCTGAGCCAGCTGTCGCAACAGGTCGTCGAGCGCCTGACGTGCCTGATGGTGAGGGTCGTCGCGGATGTCGATCACCCACTCCATCAGCTCGGTGTAGATCCGGCCGATGACCCGCTCGTCGAGCCATTGGGGAGTCCACCAGGGTGCTCGGGTCGTCAGCACGACGGAGAAGGCCGCAGGGTTGGCCAGCAGCCAGCGGTGCGCTTCGGCAAGGACCAGGTCGACGAGGCCGTGGTGGGCGCCCTCGTCGACGATGTCGCCGAGGAGGCGGCCGGCGATCTCGCTCAACGGCTCCTCGACGAGGCGGGGGATCACCTCCGTCTCGAGCAGTGTTCGGACGTCCTCGTCGCGGACCTTCTCGAGCGCGGTATGCGCGAGAGCCGACCCCTCCTCGACGACGCGAGCACAGTGCGCCGGCTCCACGAGCCAGTGACCGATCCGGAGCGACACCTGTGCGGTCCTGACCCTGTCGCGAACGACGGACTCGGCGAGGAAGTTGTCTGTCACGAACTCCTGCAGACTTCGCGCCAGCGCGCCTTTGCGCGTCGGGATGATCGCCGTGTGGGGGATCGGCAGTCCCAGCGGATGTCGGAAGAGCGCCGTCACGGCGAACCAGTCAGCGATCGCTCCGACCATCGCCGCCTCGGAGCCGGCGTGCACGTATGCCCATGCTCCGGGGCGGTCGAGCGTCAGGACGTAGACCACAGCGGCGGCGAACAGCAGCCCGACCGCGACTGCGCGCATCCGCCGCAGCCCACGCCGTCGCTGCTCGTCTGCCGGCGTGCCGGCGCTGAGCCCGACCGGACCACCCGCGACCTGGCCCGTCGGGTGCCCGCTCATGTCTCGGATCCGCTGGCCAGCTCTCGTGACCGCCTCGCGGCGCTGTCCAAGGCGGTCATGAACGCCGCGCGCACCTTGTGGTCCTCGAGCTCACGGATGGCGGCGGCGGTGGTCCCGCCGGGCGACGTCACCCGTTCGCGCAGCACCGTCGGGTGTTCTCCTGTCTCTCGCAGCAGCATCGCGGACCCCACCATCGTCTGCACGACGAGCTCGGTGGCCGTCGAGCGGGGGAGCCCGAGGTGCACACCCGCCTCGATCATCGCCTCGACGACGAAGAAGAGGTATGCCGGCCCCGAGCCCGAGATCGCCGTGACCGCGTCTTGCTGCCTTTCGGGCACCCGGAGGACCTTGCCGGTCGCCCGGAGCAGGTCTTCAGCCTCGACGAGGTGCGCCTCGTCACAGTGGGCCCCTGCCGAGATCGCCGCCATCCCCTCGTCGACGAGTGCGGGGGTGTTGGGCATCACGCGGACCACGGCAACGCCGTCGGGGAGGCGCGCCTCTACGAAGGCTGTCGTGATGCCCGCTGCCAACGACACGACGAGCTGGTCTGGCCGGACGACCGGCGCGATCTCGTCAAGGAGGTCAGGCATGTCCTGAGGCTTGACGACCAGCACGAGCGTGGCGGCGCGGGTGGCGGCCTCGACGTTCGAGACGACCTCGACGCCGTACCGCTCACGCAGCTCACCGGCCCGATCGGGGCGGCGCTCGGAGATCAGCAGGGTGCCAGGCGCCCGTCCTGCCCGGAGCAGGCCGGAGACCACGGTGCCGCCCATCACCCCAGCGCCCAAGATCGCCACCGACATGTCTTCCTCCGATCGTGGCCGTCGATCAGCCCTTCGTCAGGACCGATCGTGCGAAGAATGCCAGGTTGGCGGGCCGCTCCGCGAGACGCCTCATCAGATAGCCGTACCACTCGTCGCCGTAGGGGACGTAGACCCGCATCTTCGCACCGGCGGCCGCGAGGCGCTTCTGCTCGTCCGGTCGGACCCCGTACAACATCTGGTACTCGAAGCTGCCCTGCTCGCGGTCGCACCGCTGCGCCAAGGCGCCGGCGATCTCGATGAGCCTGGGGTCGTGGGAGGCGATCATCGGGTAGCCGCCACCCGCCATCAGCACCCGCATGCAGCGGACGTAGGACAAGTTCACCTCGTGCTTGTCCTGGAACGCGACAGTCTCAGGCTCCTTGTACGCGCCCTTGCACAGCCGCACGCGCGAGCCCACATGGGCGAGGTCCCGACAGTCAGCCTCGGTCCGCCGCAGGTACGCCTGAACGACCGCACCCGCAGCAGGGAAGTCCTGACGCAGGTCGCGCAGGATCGTGAGCGTGGAGTCCGTCGTGGTGTGGTCCTCCATGTCCAACGTGACCGTCGTGCCCGCGTTGCTTGCCGCTTGCGCGATGATCCGGACGTTGTCCAGAGCGATCCGCTCGCCCTCACGGCCCAGCGCCTGACCGACGGCGGAGAGCTTGACGGACACCTCGGCGCCGGCTGTGAGCCCGGCCTCGCGCAACCTGTTCAGCAGCTCCACGTAGGCAGCCACAGTCGCATCGGCCTGCGTACGGTCGAACGTGTCCTCACCGAGATGGTCCAACGTGACGAGAAGCCCGTCGCCCGCCAGCTTCCGGGCGGCGTCGACCGCCTCCTGGACACTCTCGCCGGCGACGAAGCGGGAGACGATGCCACTCGAGCCAGGCATCGAAGTGACGAAGCGCTTGACGTTGTCACTTCGCGACAAGATCACCAGCGGACGACGCAGCAACGCAGATCCTCCTCCTTCGGCGCCACCGGCCGGCGCGCCTCTTGGCGGGTCTGCCGGTGGCTGACCCGCCGACAGGCTACGCCGTGGGCACCCGGGCCGAGGAACTGGCAGACCGCTGCCAGCGCCGGAGACCCCGGGCTGCCGGACCGTCACCTGGGCGTCGTAATCGCCCCGCGGTCAGGTGGGAGCCGGACCACTACGATCGTCGAGTGGACGTAGTGGACGACGCCTCACCAGGACTGCCCGGCGCCGTACGACGTGAAGGACTGCCATGAGCCACCAGGTCAACGCCGAGCTCGTCGCGAACGTGCTCAAGGTCGTCGCCCGGAAAGGGGACAGGGTCGCCCCCGAGGACACTTTGGTGCTCCTCGAGTCCATGAAGATGGAGATCCCCGTCCAGGCTGAGGTGACGGGCACCGTCTGCGAGATCGGCGTCAACGAGGGCGATGTGGTCACAGAGGGCGACCTCATCGCGGACATCGAGGAGGACTGATCGCCCAGTCGCCCAGGTCCGCCAGGTCGCCCAGGTGGCTCGGCCGGTACGTCGACGCTAGCCGGTACGTCGACGGAGGGTCGCCGCACCGAGCGCGACGGCTGCGACCACGAAGCCGGCGATCACCGCGATGTCGAGCCCGAAGTCGCTGTCGAGCGCCTCGAGCCGCTGGAGCTGCCGCATCGCGTCCACCGCATAGCTGAGCGGCAACACGTTGGACACGTTGTCGAGCACGTCGGGCAGCGCCGATCGAGGCACGAAGAGCCCGCACAGCAGAATCTGCGGGATCACCAGCGCGGGCATGAACTGCACCGCCTGGAACTCTGTCTCGGCGAAGGCCGACACGAGCAGTCCGAGCGTCGTACCCAGGATCGCGTCGAGCACCGCCACGACCGCGAGCGCCCAGAGCGGCCCCGCCACCTCGAGGCCGAGCAGTCCGACCGTGAGGCTGACCGCCAGGAGCGCCTGCACGAGTGCGACGACCCCGAAGGCGATCGCGTACCCCAACAACAGGTCGAGCTTCGCCATCGGCATGGACAGCAGTCGCTCGAGCGTCCCGGAGGACCGCTCTCGCAGCGTCGTCACCGACGTGACGAGGAACATGACGATGAAGGGGAAGACAGCCAGCAGTGGTGGCCCGAGCCGGTCGAAGACCTGCTCATTGCGGTCGAACATCCACCACAGCAACGAGACCAGCAGGCACGGCAGGACGAGCATCATCGCAAGGGTGCGGTGGTCGCGCCGCAGCTGTGTGAGGACCCGGCGCGCGACGGCTCCGGTGATCTTCGGGTTCACGGTCGTGCCTCCTGGTCGACGAGGGCGAGAAACGCGGCTTCGATGTCATGGGCGCCGGTATGTGCGAGCAGCGACGCCGGCTCGTCATCGGCGATCAGCTCCCCATCGCGCATGAGCATCAGCCGGTCACACCGCGCGGCCTCGTCCATGACGTGGCTGGAGACGATGATCGTCGCGCCTGCACGCGCGAGCTCGGCGAACGTGCCCCACAGCTGGCGGCGCAGCACCGGGTCGAGCCCGACCGTCGGCTCGTCGAGCACCATCACAGCCGGCTCGCTCAGCATGGCGACGGCAAGCGAGACACGGGAGCGCTCACCGCCGGACAGGCGGCCGGCAAGGCTGTCCACCGACGACCCAAGACCCACGGTGTCGATCACCGTGTCGCTACGTGCGCCGGGAGCGCCGAGGACCGACGCGAAGAACCTCAGGTTCTCGCGGACCGTCAGGTCGTCGTACACGCTGGGTGCCTGGGTCATGTAGCCGACTCGGCGACGCAGGGCGGGGCTTCCGGACTCCTCGCCGAGGACCCGCACCGAGCCGCCCTGGGTCTTCTGCACCCCGACGATGCACCGCATCAGCGTCGTCTTGCCGCACCCGGACGGGCCGAGCAGGCCGGTGATCTGACCGGCTGGGACCGTCGTGCTCAGGCCGGGCAGCACTACGCGGCCCCCCCGGACGACGCGAAGCCCGCTGACCTCCACGACGCTGGTCGTCGCCGCATCCATTGAATTCATCATGTGATGAATTCTTCCTCTGCGAGCCTCGCCCGTCAACCCCCCACCCAGCCGAGTCGGATCTCTCGGTACGCCGCCGGCCCGAGCGGTCCCGGAGGCAAGGCCAGCGTCAGGGACAGCCGTCGACGTAGCGCTGCAGCGTCGGTCCGATCGCGGCGACCACGTCTGCAGGCGGCATCGAGGCCAGCGGCTCCAACGCCAGCAGATAGCGGGTCAACGCAAGTCCGAGCAGCTGCGACGCGACGAGCTGGGCGCGCATCCGTCCGTCGGGTACGTCGAGGACCTGCGACAACGTGTCGAGCACGAGCCGCGCCAACCCGTTGCGCAACAGCGTCGCGGTGTCCTCGTTGGTCATCGCGGCGCGGAGCATCGCGACAAGCGGGAGCCGGTTGTCCTCGACGTCCCACAAGGTGACGAACGTCGCCGCGATCCCGTTACCGAGCTGATCCATCCCGACTTCGGCCAACGCCGGAATCACGGTGCGTGGGTCGAACGGGATCTCCAGCGCCGCGAGGAACAGGTCGTCCTTCGAACCGTAGTAGTGGTGCACCAGGGCGGCGTCGACACCCGCCGCGGCGGCGATGCCGCGCATCGTGGCGCGGTCGAAACCCTTGGTTGCGAACTCGTTCTTGGCAGCCTCCAGCACGGCGGCTCGGGTGTCGGGGCTGCCTGGCCGGCGACCGGTGCGCTGCTTCGAAGCAGCCGGATCAGCCACCGAGGGCCCGCCGCCGTACGCCCGCCGGCGCGTCGACATCTGGCGGTGGGCCGCCGACGAGGTCCGGTTCACGCGAGACGAGGTGCAAGCGCGTGAAGGCTAGCGACTCCGCAAGGTCTGCCTGGCGAGCGGCGCGCGATGTCGCCTTGCGGGTGTTGATCTCGATCACGACGCTGCCCGCGAACCCGTCCTCCGCCAACAGCTCGAGGAGCTCGACGCACGGCTGGTTGCCGTGGCCGGGGATGAGGTGCTCGTCCTTCGCGGAGCCCGACCCGTCAGCGAGGTGGATGTGGCGCAGCCGAGGACCGAGGTCCTTGACCATCTGCACCGGGTCGCTGCCGGCGGTCGAGCTGTGCGACAGGTCGATCGTGACGTTGGCGTAGTCGTGGTCGACGGGGTTCCAGCCTGGGACGTACGCCTGCAGCTGGCGTGTAGAGGCGCGCCAGGGGTACATGTTCTCGACGGCGAACGCGGCGCCGGTCTCCTCCTCGAGCTCGGCGATCCCGTCGACGAAGGTTCGCGCATAGTCGCGCTGCCAACGAAACGGCGGATGAACGACGACTGTGTCGGCTCCGAGCCGCTGAGCCATCTCGGCACTGCGCTGCAGCTTGCCCCAGGGCTCCGTGCCCCACACCCGCTGCGTGATCAGCAGGCAGGGCGCGTGGATCGCGACAACCGGGATCTGGTGATAGTCGACGAGATGCTCGATCGCGTCGACGTTCTGGCTCACGGGATCGATGCCGACCATGACCTCGACGGCGTCGTAACCGAGGCGCCCAGCGAGCTCGAACGCGCTCGCGGTGGACTCCGGATAGACCGACGCCGACGAGAGTGCGACACGCACTGCGGGAACCTGCGCCGGACTCGCCTTGTCGTCGTTGCGGCGGAGAGTCACTGCTCAAGACTAGTGGCGACGGCCGTCTCCCTTCCCCGTCCGGACACCGCCTGTCGCGCGAACTGGAGCTGCTGGTGGCCCGATTCGGGCGGTAGCGGGTGGCAGGTGATGTGGTTAGAGGGAGTCGAGCTTCTCCAAGATGACGCCCTCACGCAGCGCCCACGGACAGATCTCGAGCGCCTCGATGTCGAAGAGGTCCATCACGGCCTCCGCGACGACAGCGCCGGCGACCAGCTGGTGCGCCCGCGGTCCCGAGACACCTGGCAGCTCGGCGCGCTGGGCGCTCGTCATACCGGCGATCTTCGGCAGCCAGGTGCGCAGATCGGAGCGACGCAGCTCGCGTCGCACGTACGGCCCCTCGTCTGCGGACGCCGCGCCACACACCCGCGCGAGCGACCGGAAGGTCTTCGACGTGGCGACGGTATGGTCGCCGACCCCCGCCCGCAACAACGAGCCCGCGTTGCGGGCCATCTCGGTGCGCACGTGCTTGCGCAGCGCCTTGACGTCCGCCGGATCTGGTACGTCGTCGAGAAGCCAGGTGCGCGTGAGCCGACCCGCCCCAAGCTCGAGCGACTGGGCGACGTCGGGCCGCTCGTCGTCACCGGCGGCGATCTCGAGCGAGCCGCCCCCGATGTCGAAGACCGCCAGCCGTCCGGACGACCAGCCGAACCATCGCCGCGCCGCGAGGAACGTCAGCCGAGCCTCGTCGTCCCCTGCGAGCACCACGAGCTCGACTCCGGTCCGCCGCTTGACGAGCGCCAAGACGTCGTCGCTGTTGGTCGCCTCCCGGATAGCCGAGGTGGCGAACGCGAGGACGTCCTCACAACCGCGGTCCTCGGCCTCCGTGGTGGCCTCGCGGATGAAGTCGACGAGCGACTCGACACCGGCGTCGCCAAGCGCCCCGCCTGCGGTGATCTGCTCCGCCAGTCGGAGCGGTTTCTTCATCGACGAGGCCGGCAGGGGAGGTGCCCCGCGGTAGGCGTCGACGACGAGCAGGTGCGCAGAGTTGGAACCCACGTCGAGCACTGCCTCTCTCATACCTCGAGGCTAGTGCCAGGTGGAGCGAATCAGTACTCGGTCAGCGCCGGTCCTCGAGCCGCCTTCGGCCTCACCTACGCTGTGTCCGTGCCCGAAGTTGCCCTCGACTTCCCTCGTGCCTTTGTCGAGTTCGCCGACCCCGCCGACGACGACCAGCGCTACCGGGTCGACCTGACCTGGCTGACATCGCGATGGACGTGCATCTTCGGGTCCGGGTGCAAGGGCATCTACGCCGACCGCCCTGACGACGGCTGCTGCACCCTTGGCGCGCACTTCTCCGACAAGGCGGACGAGAAGCGCGTCAAGGCCTTCGTCAAGCTGCTGACGCCCGGGGACTGGCAGCTCCATCCCGTCGGGAGTCGGCGCAGTGCGTGGGTCGAGACCGACGACGACGGCGAACGCAAGACCGCCGTCCACGAGGGGGCCTGCATCTTCTTGAACCGGAAGGGGTTCGTGGGCGGCGAGGGATGCTCGTTGCACGGCTGGGCACTACGCAACGACCGCCACCCGCTCGAGACGAAGCCCGACGTCTGTTGGCAGCTGCCCGTGCGTCGCAAGTTCCGGGAGGTCGAGCGGGGCGACTCGACGTCGTACACCGAGGTCACCATCACGGAGTACGACCGACGCGGCTGGGGCGAGGGCGGCCATGATCTCGACTGGTACTGCTCCGGCAACACCGAGGCGCACATCGGGGCCGAGCCCGTCTACGAGTCGTACCGCAGTGAGCTCGTCGAGATGATGGGGCAGCCGGCGTACGACGTCCTGCGACGGCACTGCGAGGAGTTCAGCGCCGGCCGACAGCGACTGACCCTGCACCCTGCCGATGCCTCAGCGGCAACGCGTTCCAGTCGTGCGCAGTCTCCGCAGCAGCGTGGAGTCGTCGGTTGACCGGCGGCTCGGAGTTGTCATCTCGCTGCGGCACAACGACCCCGCTGCCACTCTGACCGACGCGCCCGTTCACAATGAGTGCCATGCGCCTGGACCATCTCTCCTTCGCCGTCGGCCCCGATGGGCTTGTGGGGACCACCGATCGGCTCTCTGAGCTGCTGGGCGAGAAGTTCCACGACGGCGGCGACCACCCGCGCTTCGGCACCCGCAACATGGTGCTCCCCCTCACCGACGGCCAGTTCCTCGAGGTCGTCGAGGTGCTCGACCACCCGGCATCTGACAAGGCGCCGTTCGGGCAGGCGGCGCGCGCCAGGTCCGAGGCCGGCGGGGGTTGGCTGGGCTGGGCCGTGGCGGTCGACGACATCACCAAAGTGGAGCGCCGCCTCGACCGCCAGTCTGCCCCCGGCAACCGCCATCGGCCTGACGGCGTGGAGCTGCTGTGGCGGCAGCTCGGCGTCAAGGGCCTCCAGTCCGACCCTCAGCTTCCGTTCTTCGTCCAGTGGCAGAGTCCCGCCGAGGAGCACCCCTCCGTCGGCGGCAGCGGTCACGTGAAGCTGGCGAAGGTGGAGATCGCCGGCGACCCCAAGCGCGTCGCCAGCTGGCTCGACACCCCGGACGAACACCGGCTCGGCACGTTCGATGTCGAGTGGGTCGCCCCCAACGGCACTCCGGGCATCATCGCCGCCACGTTCACGACCCCCGACGGTCCCGTCCGTATCTGATCGCCGCCGTGAGGGTCACGGTCGAGGGCGCCATCCCCAGCCCCAACATCTGGCACCATCCGCATGTCTACGAGATAGAGAACGCCGCCGTCGACCCCGACCGTGTCATCGAGCGCACCATGCGGGAGATCCGACCCTGGTCCGGAGCGACCATGCTCGACATCGGCTGCGGTACCGGCTTCCACCTCCCCCGCTTCGCGGCTGAGGCTGACCAGGTCATCGGTGTCGAGCCCCACCGGCCGCTCGCCACGGGCGCACGGAGACGAGTGGCGGCCCTGGCGCACGTCGACGTACGAGCTGGATCCGCCCATCGGCTGCCCGTGGCCGACGCGAGCGTCGACATCGCGCATGCACGCTGGTCCTACTTCTTCGGACCGGGCTGTGAGCCGGGGCTGCGGGAGCTCGATCGAGTGGTGCGACGTGGTGGGGCGGCGTTCGTCATCGACAATGACGCGAGCCGCAGCACGTTCGGCGGCTGGTTCCGGCGTGCGCTGCCCGACTACGACCAAGACGCCACCGACAGGTTCTTCGCTCAGCATGGCTGGGAGCTCGTGGACCGCGAGATCTGTTGGCAGTTCGACACCCGCGCCGACCTCGAGGCCGTGGTCAGAATCGAGTTCGCGCGGACGCTCGCCGAGGCGATCCTCGTCGAGCACAGCGGGACGTACGTCGACTACGCCGTCAAGGTCCGGGTCCGCCAGTTCTGACCCGACCGGGTCGGGCATGTCCTGCCTTCGTTGTCGGCGCCGTCGCCTAACGTCGACGCCATGACCACCACCCCGTCCAAACGAGCCTTCGCGACCTACCGCTGCGCGGAGTGTGGCTGGACCTCGATGAAGTGGGTGGGCCGCTGTGGCGAGTGCCAGGCGTGGGGCACTGTCGACGCGGCCGGTCAGCCGAGGGTCGCCAGCGTGATGCCTGGGCCGGTGAGCGGGCCCGCGCTCCCGATCTCGTCGGTTGCGGGTGAGACCGCCACGACGCAGGCGACCGGCGTCGCCGAGCTCGATCGCGTCCTCGGTGGGGGGATCGTCCCGGGAGCGGTGCTCCTGCTTGCCGGCGAGCCTGGTGTGGGCAAGTCGACGTTGCTTCTCGAGGTGGCCGCCCAGGCCGCCCGCCGCGGCCAGAAGGTCCTCTACGTCTCCGGCGAGGAGTCGGTGGCACAGGTGCGGATGCGCGCCGCCCGCACGAGCGCCGTCGAGGACACCCTCTATCTCGCTGCTGAAATCGACCTGTCAGCCGCGGTCGCGCACGTGGATGCGGTCCAGCCTGACCTGCTCGTGATCGACTCGATCCAGACCCTCGCAAGCCGGGACATCGACGGCGTGGCCGGAGGTGTCACCCAGGTGCGAGCGGTGACTGCGGCCCTGGTGCGCATCGCCAAGGAGCGTGGTCTGCCGACGCTGCTCGTCGGCCACGTCACCAAGGACGGCTCTATCGCCGGTCCGCGCGCGCTCGAGCACATCGTCGATGTCGTGCTGCAGTTCGAGGGTGAGCGCAACGGCCGGCTGCGGATGCTCAGGGCCGTGAAGAACCGGTTCGGCCCCGTCGACGAGATCGGCTGCTTCGACCTCTCCGACGACGGGATCGTCGAGGTCGCCGATCCGACCGGGCTCTTCGTGTCGCGGCATCCGGAGGCGATCTCAGGGACCTGCATCACCGTCACGCTCGAGGGTCGTCGTCCCCTGCTCGCGGAGGTGCAGTCGCTCGTCACTCCTGGCAACGGACAGAGCCCGCGCAGGGCTGTGAGCGGGCTCGACTCCTCGCGGCTGGCGATGCTGCTCGCCGTGCTCGATCGTCGTGCGGGGCTCAAGCTGACCCCCCACGACATCTACGCCTCGACGGTGGGTGGCGCTGTGCTCAGGGGGCCATCCTCGGATCTCGCGGTCGCCGTCGCCATCGCCAGCGCTGCCACGAATGTGCCCGTTCCCAGTAACACCGTCGTCATCGGTGAGGTCGGCCTCGCGGGCGAGCTACGCCAGGTCCCGAGCTGCTGGCAGCGACTCTCCGAGGCAGCCCGGCTCGGCTTCACCCGGGCCGTGATCCCACGCGACCATCGAGAGAAACGCACCCACCGCGAGCTGGACAGTCTGCAGGTCGTCGAGTGCGCTGACCTCTTCCGTGCCCTGGCGATCCTCAACGTGGTCGGCGAAGGCAGCGTGCGACTCCCCGACGACCTTCGGCTTGGGTGATCACCCAACTCAGCCCGCCGCCGAGCCCTACACTGAGGGCGCACATCGGCGAGCACAGAGGGGGTCACAGTGGCGAGCGACAAGCCGTCCTCGGATGCGCGGCTGCGCGCCACCCTCGCCGCGGTGGCACCCGGCACAACTCTGCGGGAGGGGCTCGAGCGAGTGTTGCGCGGCCGCACCGGTGCACTGGTGGTGCTCGGCTACGACAAGACTGTCGAGTCGCTGTGCACCGGCGGCTTCACGCTCGACATCGACTTCACCGCCACCGCGCTGCGCGAGCTCGCCAAGATGGACGGTGCCCTCGTCTGCGACCGCGACGCCGCACGCATCCTGCAGGCTGGTGTCCACCTGATGCCCGACTCCACCATCGCCACCGAGGAGACCGGGACTCGCCACCGCACAGCCGACCGGGTCGCCCGGCAGACGAGACTCCCGGTCATCTCCGTGTCGCAGTCCATGAACACGATCGCCCTGTACGTCGGCGACACCCGGTACGTGCTCGAGGACACCGGCTCGATCCTGTCACGCGCCAACCAGGCCCTCGCCACGCTGGAGCGCTACAAGATGCGGCTGGACGAGGTGTCGGGGACGCTGTCCGCGCTCGAGATCGAGGATCTCGTGACGGTTCGCGACGTCGCCGCAGTCGTTCAGCGCCTGGAGATGGTGCTGCGGATCGCCAACGAGATCGAGGACTATGTGCTTGAGCTCGGCACCGACGGCCGGCTGCTCTCGCTTCAGCTCGAGGAGCTCGTGGCTGGGGTGGACCTCGACCGTGAGCTCGTCGCCCGCGACTACCTGCCGTCCGGTCGCAAGTCTCGGACCCCCCAGGCCGTGCTCGGCGACATCGACGAGCTCTCCGCCACGGAGCTCCTCGACGTCGGCACGGTGGTGCGTCCGCTCGGTCTGGGTGGTCATGAGAGTCTCGACATCGCAGTGAGCCCGCGCGGCTACCGGCTGCTTGCCAAGGTGCCGCGGCTCCCGGGCGCGGTGGTCGAGCGTCTCGTCGACCACTTCGGCACGTTGCAGAAGCTGCTCGCTGCGAGCGTCGACGACCTGCAGGCGGTCGACGGCGTCGGTGACACCCGTGCCCGGTCGGTCCGTGAGGGCCTGTCGCGGCTGGCGGAGTCGAGCATCCTCGAGCGCTACGTCTGAGCTGCGGCGCGTGCCGGTCCTCGCGAGTGATAGTGCTTCTCGTTGTATGCGGGCAGCCCATGACGCTCAGGTCATGGGCGTGAGCACCGCGATCTGGTACCCGTCGGTTCCTTCGACGAGCTGGTAGCAGAAGCGCTCTCGCGCCCTTCCGCCGTAGGACCAGGTGACATCGGCCCAGAGGCTTCCGGGTGCCTCGCCCATGACGACGATCTGCTTGTCAACCGCGTCGACTCCGTCGTACTGGCTCCAGGAGGCGGCGAAGAACTCCTCGGTCTGGTCGGCGTCGGTGACGGGGATCGACTTGCCGGGGAACAAGATCAGCGAGGGGACCGCGTACATCCCCGCGATCGCCTTCTCGTCTCGGGCCAGCAGTGCGGACGCGTAGCGCTCGAAGAACTGGTGTGTCTTGTCGCTGGTATCTGTCATGGCACTGAGGATACGAATCAAAGCTGACACGCCCGTGTCGCCGTAGGATAGATCGTGTGGACCGAGGCATCTGGCTCGCCGCGTCCTCCCGCGACGGACTCTCGTACGACGACGTTCCGACGGCCTGAGACCGGTCCGTCGCCTGGTGGGCAGGGCTGCTGCCCAGTACGATCGAGGCACTGCCCCCACGAGGAAATGGATTCGCTGTGCGCCGTATTGTCCTCGCAGCCACGCTGCTGACAGCACTCATGACGGCGCTGCCGGCTGCCGCCATCACCAACGGGAGGGCCGACGGCAACCGCCACCCGAACGTGGGTGGGCTTGTCTCGCCGACGCAGTACTCCGACGGAACGTGGCTGTACTGCTCGGGCACGCTGATCTCGCCAACGGTGTTCTTGACGGCAGCTCACTGCGGCGAAGATGGTGAGCGAGTGGCGGTTACCTTTGATCCGTCGTACCAGGACGGGGACACGGTCTACGGTGGCACCTTCCAGGCCGATCCGGCGTACAGCCAGCGTCAGAACGACCCACACGACATCGCGGTCGTCGTCCTCGCCGACCCCATCACCAGCATCGCCCCGGCATCGCTGCCAGCGGCTGGCTCGCTGTCAGACCTCTCGCGGCGGCAGCGCATCACGTCGGTCGGCTACGGCGCCTACGAGGTGACCCGAGGCCCTGGCGGTCACCAGTTCCTCTATGACGACGTGCGGATGGTGGCCACCGGCACGCTGAACGCCACCACCAAGTCCTGGCTGCGCGTCTCGATGAACCCGTCCACGGGCAACGGTGGCACCTGCTACGGCGACTCTGGCGGGCCGAACTTCCTGGGCGACACCGATATCGTGGCCGCCACCACGATCACGGGCGACGCCATCTGCCGCGCTACAAACGTGGACTACCGTCTCGACACCGCGTCGGCACGGAAGTTCCTCGCGCAGTACGTAACGCTTCCCTGAGCGCTCCGCTCGCCAGGTTCGTACATGGGTGATTCGCTGGGCACGCGGCCCCATCCGCGCGATTTCCGTTTGGCGCAAGAAATCGCTCGGCGCCACGGTCTGGCGTGCGAGGACATCGCCCCCATCGTGGGTCATGGCTCGGTCAACCATGTCTGGGTCACGGGCGCTGGTGCCGCGCGATCCGTCATCCGGTTCGCAATCGATCCTTTGCGGACTAACGAGCTCGAGGTCGAAGCCTGGTGCCTGGACAAGGCGTCCACTGCGGGTATCCCGAGCCCAGGAGTCATCGCGCAGGGCTGCCTGAGAGCGGTCCCGTATCTCATTGAGACCTTCGTGCAAGGAGCTTCAGGGAATGAGCGCCGCTCTCCCGAGCTGTGGAGGACGCTCGGCAGCTACGCGCGGACCGTGCACTCCATTGCCGTCACGGATGATGCGCCTGCTGCGCTCTTCTCTCGGTTCGGTCGTGACCTGCACGAGGCCTGGAAGGGGCATCTCGCCTACAACGTGGCCCAGCTGACGCCGGCGGATCCCTTGATCGCACTGGGGGTGTATCCCGCTGGCAAGCAGGAGCGGTTACGGGCTGCTCTGACGGAGCTGAACGACGCCGACCCGGCCTTTGGGCTGTGTCACGGTGACCTCTCCTTGAGAAATCTATTGGTTCCCGACACGTGTGATCCGGTGCTGATCGACTGGGGCTCAGCCTCCGCTGGCCCGTTGCCGTTCGGGGACCTGCTACCGGCCGTGAGAGGCCACCGGCTCATCGATGACCCGTCGAGCGCCGAGTTGGAGGCCTTCGCCGTCGGGCTCGGCGTGCGTCTCGAGGAGTGCTGGAACACGTTGGAGTCACTGCTGCTCCTCGATGCTCTCGACTTGGTCAGGTGGGCGATCGACCAGCGTCCCGATCGCCTTCACGACAGCATCGCTGCCGCACGCGCATGTATCGAGTCGCTCGGGTGTTCGTGACGGGTCGAGTCGTCACATACGGCATGGAGCCGGGCGACCGTGCGCCCGAAATCCGCTTGGTGAGTCGTAGACTGGGGTATGCCTCGAACTGGACGCCCGAAAGCCGAGCTGACCTTGACCGCCGAAGAGCGTGACCAGCTGACCCGATGGGCACGTCGGGCGAAGTCGGCGCAGGCGTTGGCGTTGCGCTCTCGCATCGTGCTGGGGTGCGCGGAGGGCGCCGACAACAAGACGGTCGCTGGCCAGCTCGGCTGTGCCGCGGCGACGGTGGGCAAGTGGCGTAGCCGGTTCATTGCGGATCGCCTCGACGGGCTCAGCGACGAGCCGCGCCCCGGCCGCCCGCCCTCGATCAGCGTCGACCAGGTCGAGGACGTGGTGGTCGCGACGCTGGAGTCGACGCCGAAGAACGCCACCCACTGGTCACGGGCGAAGATGGCCGAGCGGACCGGGCTGAGCAAGTCCACGATCGGGCGGATCTGGCGGGACTTCGGCCTCAAACCACACCGCGCCGATGGGTTCAAGCTCTCCAACGCCCCACTGCTGGTGGAGAAGTCTACGACGTCGTCGGCCTCTACCTGACCCCTCCCGAGGCCGCGGTGGTGCTCAGCGTGGACGAGAAGAACCAGGTGCAGGCGCTGGCCCGCTCCCAACCGACCTTCCCGATGATGCCGGGCATGCCTGAGAAACGCACCCACGACTTACGTCCGACATGGCACCACCAGCCTGTTCGCGGCGTTCAACACCGCCGACGGCACGGTGATCTCCAGCCTGCACCGGCGCCACTGGGCAACCGAGACTCACTCGGGCGACTTCTACAACAAACTACCGGCGCGGGACACTAGGTGATGTCGAAGTAGGCCTCGTGCGGCTCGCCGCCGATGAGCGCCGCCTCCACCCAGTATCCCCCTGGCTCCGGCAGCGTGTCGTAGAGCTGGCATCCCTCGCTCGACCGGCGGCCGTTCCAGGTGAACTCATAGCCTG
>JACDHG010000088.1 GCA_013821195.1 Propionibacteriales bacterium | reverse complement strand
CCATACAGCACCTTAACTGCCGACTCCAGCGAGACGCCGGTCCAGCTGTAGGTCGCCAGGTAGGCGGGCACCTCCGGGTAGTACGCGATGTCGTACGGGTCACGGACTGCCACGGCGATCACGGGCTTTCCAGTGGCGGTCAGACGGCGCACGAGCTCGCGTTGACCAGCGTAGGAGCCCTGCCACGCCCGGTAGGAGACCACGACAGTGACGTCGTGGGTCTGGGCAGCGGCGACCGCGGCGTTGATCTGTGCCTCGTTCGGGTTTGTGCCGGTGTCCAACACATCGGCGCTGGCACCTCGCTGTTCGATCTTGTCTGCCACCTTGGCTGTCGTGCCGGCGATGCCTCCGCCGGTGACGAGCACGCTCTGGCCATCCTCTGGTGCGAGCGGCAACAGGTCGCCGTCGTTCTTGACCAGCGTGGTGCTGTGGTCGGTGAGCTCCTGAGCCGCCGCCTTGTGCTCAGGCGTGCCGACGACGCTCGGAACGTCTGACACGTCGACATAGGGGTCCTTGACGAGACCCAGATCCCACTTGAGCCGCAGGATGCGCTTGACGGAGGTATTGATGCGCTTCTCGGTCAGCTCACCGCTCTTCACGGCGTCGAGGACTGCGTTGTAAGCGAGGTCGAACTTCGGCGGCATCAGCAACATGTCCACGCCTGCCTTGAGCGCCAGTACAGGCACCCGCTCGTCGCCGTACTTGTCTCGCACACCCTGCATGGCGAGGGAGTCGGTGATCACGACGCCGTCGTATCCCATCTCCTGTCGCAGGATGCCGGTCATGATCGGCTTGGACAAGGTGGCCGGGTCACCTGACGGGTCGAGCGAGGGTACGACGATATGCGCGGTCATGATGGCGCGGATGCCCTGGTCGATGGCGGCCTGGAAAGGCGGCTTGTCGATCGTCTCCCACTCCTCGCGGGTGTGGTCGATGATCGGGATGCCGGTGTGGCTGTCGGTCGCGGTGTCGCCGTGACCGGGGAAGTGCTTGGCGGCCGCGGCGATGCCGGCGGTGTCCTGGTAGCCGCGGACCTGAGCCGCAGTCATGTCGGCAGCCAGTGTCGGGTCAGAGCTGAAGGACCGAACCCCGATCACCGGATTGGCCGGGTTGACGTTGACGTCGGCGACCGGGGCGAAGTTCCAGTTGATGCCGAGGGCTTCGAGCTCGGTCCCGCTGATCGCAGCGGCGGTCTGGGCGTCCTCGGTGCTGCGGGTGGCGCCGAGCGCCATGTTGCCCGGAAGCTCGGTGGCAGGCGGGCCGACCCGGGCGACGATGCCACCCTCCTGGTCGGCCGCAACGAGCGCAGGGATCTTGCGCTTCTGGTCGAGTGCGGCGTCCTGCATGCCGTTGGACAGGCCGGCGATCTGGTCTGGGTTGTTGACGTTGTTTGACCAGGCGAAGTAAATGACACCGCCGAGCTTGTAGCGCTCGATCAGCTCGGCGCCGTTGTCCACGCCGTACGTCGACTGGTTCAGGGCCACGTCGGCGGGCGCCTGGGTGTCGGCCGTCTCGCCGTACGCCTGGGTCATGAAGAGCTGGCCGACCTTCTCCTCCAGCGTCATCCGCGCCAGCGTGCTTCGCACCCAGCCCGTGCCGCGGTCGCCCGCTGCCGCTGTGGTGGTGGCCGCTGCTGTCGTGCCGGCCGTGGATGCCGTGGAAGCTGGAGCGAGGCAGAGGCCCAGCAAGGCGACGGCGATCGAGGCACCGATGCCGGTCCTGCGGCGGGTCTGGATGGTGTCACGCATTGTGTTTCCTCCTGGCTTGGTGCAGCGAGTGGCCGCGGAGCCCGGACGTCCGGGTCGGGTAAATGAGCAACCAATGGGGGCCGATGTTGGGAAGTTTGCTACATGAGTCGCCTCAGGTCAATGCCTGGACGGCGATTTCCTAGCCGGTCGACTACCCACCGATGGCGCCAAGGACCCGTACCTGCCTCGTGGAGCACTTCCGACCTGACAACGACCGACTGTCAGCCTGGCTCGGACGTGATCTCTCCGAGTGGGACAAGCCCTGAGGCGGGGCTCCCCTTCACGACTCTTCGACTGAGCGCGCGAGAGAGTGCGCGTCGAGCCGGGCGGCCAGCCCCTCGCTGACGGCCTCATCCAGGCTCATCGTCTGGCCGGTGGCGTAAGCGCTGTCCCAGTCCTGCTCGGCAAGCACACGGCGGGCGGGGACAACGGAGCGGTCCAGGTGTTGTTGGTCAGGTGGTGATCGAGGCATCCCTGCCAGGTCCCGTTGCTTGTCGCTCGCTCCGAGCAGGGATGCTGCGGTCTCCACATGACCGAGCCGAGCCAAGACGATCGCGAACAGCTCGAGGATCCCGATGGAGAGCTCGATGTCCCCGAGCGCGACGGCGTCAGCTGCCACCTCCGCAAGGTGCTCGTAGGCCGTACGGGGTCCCTCGATGTAGAGCAGAGCCAGCACGAGATTGCACTGCGTGATAGCCACTCCCCAAGGGTCGCCAAGCGCCTCGTCGGCCGCGATGGCTTCCCGAGCGGCATCGACAGCAGCCGCGTAGTCACCAGCGTCCGTGTACAGGAGGACGACGTTCGCCAGCGCCGTTGCCTCGCGACGTGGGTTTCGGACCTGCCGGGCGAGCACGATGCTGCGTTCGATCAGCTGGCGTCCACCGGCTATGTCACCGGCTTCGCGCCGAGCGATGCCCAGGCTGTTCGACTCCCTGGCCTCCAGGTCGACATCACCGAGCCGGCGCGACATCTCCAATGCGCGCTCTAGAGCCTGGGTGCCAGGCGTGAGGTCGAACTGCTGCACCGCCAGAATCCCCATCCCGTGCAGGGCGTCCACGAACGTGGTGCTGTCGGCGCTGTCGTCGCTCTCGACGATTCTCAGCGCCCTGTCGTGCCAGCCGCGGCCCTCTGCGGCGTAGCCGAAGCGGTACCAGTAGGTGGTCAGCGGTTGAAGCAGTGCATAGCCGCACTCACGGCGCTCGGCCGAGGCCGCCTCGCGCGCAGGGTGCAGGCACCAGTCCAAGGCCGCCCGGATCTCCTCGTCAACGGCGCTTATCCGGTCAAGTGCGCTCATCTGGGTCGGCCCGTGCAACAACCCGACGTTCTCCCTCGCCACCTGCTGGCACCAGCGAGCGTGCCGCAGACGTGTCTCTTCGAACTCGCCGGAGGCTTTCAGACGCTCCCGCGCGAACCGTCTGATGGTCTCCAACATGGAGATCAGCGGCTCACCGTCGGATGCCTCGACGATCTGCACAAGGCTGACGTCGACGAGATGCGCCACGACGTCGAGCGGATCGCGCTCACCCGAGCCTGCCACGGCCTCGATCGCCATCAGATCGACGCTCCCGGAGAAGACCCCGAGTCTGCGAAAGATGCACTGGTCTTCCTCGTCGAGCAAGTCGTAGCTCCAGGCGATCGTGGCGCCGAGGGTGCGCTGGCGCTCCGTGCGGTCGGAGGCGGTCACGCCGTCTCCCAGGCGGTCGTCGATGCGACCGAGCAGCGCCCTCGGGCTGAGGAGCCGGGACCGCGCGGCGGCCAGCTCGATCGCCAGCGGCAGGCCGTCAAGCCGCCTGCACAAGGCCACCACGTCCGCAACGTTCTCATCGGTCAAGCCGAAACTGGGACGCACCATCGTCGCGCGGCGCACGAACAGGTCGACGGCGCCGGCCCGTCCCGCGGACAACCTGTCAACCGCTCCGTCATCGGGTACGGCGAGGACCGAGACCGGATACTCCTGCTCGTCGACGAGATGCAGCGGTCGTCTCGACGTGGCGATGAGCCGCACTTGGGGTGCGTCGGTCAGCAGGCGGCTGACGACCACGTCAGCGTCAGCGATCTGCTCGAGGTTGTCGAGGACAAGCAATGCCGGCCTTTCAGACAGGAAGCGGAGAGCCCGTTCGTCCGGCGGTTGCTCGACATCGCCAGAGGCGCCAATCGCCTCCACGATGCCTGCCCACATCAAGGCTGCGCGGTCTGCCGTGTGCAACGGCGCGAAGAAGGTGGCGCAGGGGAATCGGTTCTGGAGCTCGCTTGCCACCGCCACGGCGAGTCTTGTCTTCCCGGTGCCGCCGGGGCCGGTCAGCGTGACGAGACGGGCGCCGGACTCTTCAATCGCATGGGAGACCCCGGCGAGCTCTGTGGATCGACCGAGCAGCTCGGTTGCGTACGTCGGGAGGTTGGCACGGGTGCCCAGACTGCGCAGGGGTGGGAAGGCGTCGGGCAGCCCAGCTGCCACGGCGTCGTAGAGGTGCTCGGGTTCCTCGATGTCCTTGAGGCGGTGCCAACCGAGGTCGCGCACACTGACACCTTCGGGGTGGCCCACCAGCGTCTGCGTGGCGGCGGACAGCACTGCTTGCCCGCCGCTTGCGGTGGCCGCGATCCGTGCAGCCCGGTGCACGTCGATGCCGACGTAGCCGTCTTCGTGTCTGTCCGGCTCGCCGGTGTGGAGACCCATGCGGACCTTCAACGGAACCCCGTCGGGCCATGGGTGCTGCTGGAGACGACGCTGCCCCTGGATCGCGGCAAGCAGCGCACGCTGCGCGGAGGAGAAGACGACGAAGAAGCTGTCGCCCTCGGTGCCCATCTCGTGTCCACCGTGCTCGTCAAAGACCTCACGCAGGATGGAGCGTTGAGCAGACAAGGCCTCGCCCCAGCGAGTGCCCAAGCGGTTCAGCATCAACGTGGAGCCCTCGATGTCGCTGAAAAGCAAGGTCAAGGTCCCCGTCGGCAGCCGACGCATCCTGCCAGTATGGCGACAGGCTTCTCCGCTGTCCCCGTTATCGTGCGAGAGCTCAGTCCGGCGGGATATCGTGACGCCCTCGCGCCGTTCTTGTGCCGTACTTGTGCCCTGAGGAGGCGGTATGCGTCGAGAAGGTTCCGTCACAGCGGTTTCATGGATCCCCAGCGAGTCGGTGACCGGCGCCGTGTTCCGCGTGCCGTTCGAGGTCGGGCTCTCTCACTACGACGAGCCTCCGCCGGAGGTGCTGTCCGACATCGACGCGCTCCTCCAAGCCGATCGGGCCAGGTTCGTCAACCACCTCAGGGCCTGGATCGAGGTCGACGACGGAGTCATCGTCGACCACGGCCACGAAGGGGCCGGCAGGATCGGTTCGACGACCCTACGGCTCGGCCGTCAGGACATGACGTTCGCCGCGATCGCCCTGCCTGACCGGCGCCGCGCGGAAACGGCCGGCCCGGACGCCGTCCGCTTCGAGCAGACGGCCGGCGGCCGCACAGGGGTCCCCGCGCCACGGCGAGTCAGCCGTCCTCCCTTCGTACAGTTCGCCGCCCCCCTGGCATGGACGACCCTCACCCTGACTCTGCATGCCGACGGCACGCAGCACTTCGAGCTGACCGGCGCCAGCCCGTTCCCGCGGCACTGGGTCTACGACAAGGACCGTCGCCTCGCGGTCAAGTCCGCCACGATCGACTACCAGCAGTGGAGCACCGCAGCGTTCGGCCGTCATACGCCGTGGGGGGACACCGACTCACCGGCCTTCGTGGGCGAGGTGGAGTCCGCGCTCGAGCGTGAGCTGTCGCAGCAGATCATGCGGTCGGGGACGAAGCCCAAGATCCGCCGCCTGCGCAAGGGCGACCACCTGACCGAGCAGGGCGAGCAGGCTGACGAGCTGTTCCTGCTGCTCGACGGCGTGTTGAGTGTCGACGTCGACCGGAAGGCTGTGGCCGAGGTCGGTCCGGGAGCGGTGCTGGGCGAGCGAGCCATCCTCGAGACCGGTCGCCGCACCGCATCGCTGACGGCTGTCACCCGGTGCACTGTGGCCGTCGCCGACCGCGGCTCCGTGGACCTGGAGGCATTGCAGGAGATCGCCGAGTCCCACCGCCGCGAGGACACCGCGACCTGAGTCCCAGCCGGACACGCCAGGAGACGACACGCGTCGAGACACCGTGCCCGGGCTGACCGTGGGACAGGTCAACTCCGGCGTCGTCGCCACAGCAGGAGCGCGCCGACCACGGCCAGCAACCCGATCAGGCCGGTGAAGGCGGCGATGGCCGACGTCGAGCTCAGGCCGCTGTCGTCGTCGGTGCGGGCGTCGGAAACCGGCTCGTCGGTGGCCCCGGTGGAGGGCGGGTCGGTGGCCCCGGTGGAGGGCGGGTCGGTGGCCCCGGACGAGGGCGGGTCGGTCGGCTCGGTCGGCTCGGTCGGCTGGGTCGGCTCGGTAGGCTCGGTCGGCTGGCCGGGGACGTCGGCACCATCGGCGACTGTCCAGGTCGCGTCGTCGGCGTAGGTCGGGCCGTCGGCGGGCTCACCCACGATCTCCAGTTCGATCGTGAAGGGGAACTCGATCGAGTAGTCCTCACGCATCAGGCTGACGGCGAGGTAGTAGTCGCCGGACATGGAGTAGTCCTCCACACCGTTGTACCCACCGTCGTCGACCAGGTCGCGGCTCACGGCAGGCGTCGCGGTGAGGAGGGTGAGGTCCTCTCGGCCTGCGGAGCCGGAGAAGGCGGCGGCGTCGGGGTCGGAGAGCACCGCCTGCATCGGGTTGTAGACCGAGACGTTCGAAAGGGGCGGGAACAACCCGATCGTGTCGGCCGCGGCGCCGCTGGCGCTCGGGAAGGTGACGCTGATGCGCGCCGCCTGGCCGAACTCGAGCGGGAACCGGAAGAGGAGGGCCTCCCCGGGCACGATCGTGCTGCTCCAGCGACCGTCACCG
Source organism: Propionibacteriales bacterium (assembly GCA_013821195.1). GTDB lineage: Bacteria > Actinomycetota > Actinomycetes > Propionibacteriales > Nocardioidaceae > JACDHG01. The sequence continues at coordinate 2,767 of JACDHG010000088.1, read as the reverse complement.
ATCTCGGCGGCGTTGGCGAACGACGACCCGCCGGTGATCGTCTCGGCGCGGCCCGAGACCTGGGGCTCGGTGACTTCGGGCTCGCTGCCGGCGCCGGTGAAGCCGGGATCGGCCACCGGAGGCTCCTCGGCCACCCGGAGCCCGAACTTCACGTTCGCGTCGTCGGCGAGCCGCCGGCCCACCGTGATGCGATAGGTGCCCGCGGCGTCGCACTCGTTCTCAGCCGACGCGGTGGCCTGGACGCCGACGATCTCGCGAACGTCGATCTGACGGATCGCAAGGCCCAAGTCGCACTCGTCGCCCTCGGGATCGAAGATCTCGAGCAGGAGCCCCTCGTCGCCCTGCTGGCCCTGGGTGATGGCCGAGGCCCGCAGGGTGCTGCCCGAGGTCGTGCGCTCCACCTCGTAGCTCTTCGAGCCGGTGTCGCTGTTCTGAGGCCCGAGCCGGTCGATCCAGTCGCCGACGGTGACGGCGGTCGGGTCGTCCTCGGTGCCACCCTCGATCGGTTCGCCGGTCAAGGTGAAGGGACGGAGGGCTCGCTCGCCCACCTGGTCAGCTGGTCCACGATCGCGTCGGCGTCGTCGGCGTCGTAGTAGGTGCCGTTCCCCTTGTCGGCGACGCACTGGAGCTGGTCGCGAGCGTTGCCCGAGACCGACAGACCCACGACGTCGATCTGGAGGTTGATCCCTTGGTCGGCGAGCTCGGCGGCGACCTTGCACGGGTCGGGGGCGCAGGTCGACTCGCCGTCGCTGACCAGCACGATGGAGCGCGGGCCCTCGTCGCCGAGGTCCTGAGCGGCCTCTCGGAGGGCGTTCGGAATCGGCGTCTCGCCGTACGGCTTGTAGTCACCGATGGCGTCGAGCAGCTGGTCGCGGTTGCCGGTGCCCGGCTCCACGACCTGCTGGGTGTCCTCGCAGGAACCGGGGTCGGTCCGGGAGAACACCTCGGCCCCGAAGACGCGCAGTCCGACCTCGGCCTCGTCGGGCAGGTCGTTGACGAGCGTGCGCAGCGCCGACTTCGCGGCATCGATCTTGGAGCCGCCGCCCCCGGCGGGCTCCGCCATCGACCCGGACGAGTCGAGGACCAACATCAAGCGGCCCTCGCCCCCCGTGTCGTCGAGCGCAACCATCACCGGCGCGTCGCGCGGCGTCGGCGGGGCGGACGCCGAGGCCGGGGTGGCGAAGATGATCGCGGGGACGCTCAGAACGGCGAGGAGCGTCGAGCCGACCAGGCGGCTGCGAACAGTGTCGAAACGGGGCCTGCTCATGGTCTCGTCCTCCTTGGGGATGGATCCGGTGATCACCCTAGCTAGCTAGTGGCCGAGCGGCGCTGGCATCGATCGCGCGTCTGCTCGATCCGTCCCTGGAAGCCCCGGTTCGTCCGAGCGAGTGCCGCGTGGTTGACCCGCCGCCGGCCGGACGGATCGCAGACTACCTGCCCTTCCGACCGGGGTACGCTGCCGTTGCCTCTGGGCCCGCCGCCCGGTCGGTCGGTGGAGGCCCGACAACAGGCCGACTCGTCGCCAACCAGAGCCAAGGAGCTCCCGCGACTGGACTCGAACCAGTAACCTGCCGGTTAACAGCCGGCTGCTCTGCCAATTGAGCTACGCGGGACCGCACCCACCGAGGGGCGGGCAGCGACTGCACACGGTAGCAACATCGACTTGCCACGGCGAAACGGCTCCGGCCCGGCCGCCCCGGCGGGGTCAGGCCTGCTTCAGAGCCCGGCGACCTCGGCCTCAGCCTTACGCAGAGCCGAGCCGGCGACCTCCCGGACGTCCGGCTCATCGGGTGCGAGACCCGCGGCCAGCACGGTGGACCAGGTGATCGGTCCGGCCCCGGCTGGAGACCGCCGTCCCACCACACTCAGCCCGAGCCGCCCTCGGACGGGTGCATACACCGACACGACGACACTCTTGGTCACCCGCTCCCGCAACAGCTCCAAAAGCTCCCCCGCCTCATCGACTCCGACGACCGTACGGCGCTCGGGCGCGCTCCGGTCGGCCACCTCGACGATGCTCAGCCGACCGTCGTCGCGCTGCCAGTCGGCGCGCTCGACCTGCTCCCAGGGCAGCCGGCGGTAGCCTTCGTCGCTGGGCAGGTGCAGAGCTCGGTCACTGCCGACGTACCAGCGTCCACTCGCGTCGTAGGCCCATGCCAGCGCCCGCTCTCCCCGCTCGAGACCCACCAACTCCCTGACGTCTCGGGGCAGTCGCAGGCGCGAGCGCCGCGCAGCGGCCATCATTGAAACACCGCTACACGTCGCTCGCGATCGCCTGCTCACGCAGTGCCCGACGGTGGCTCTCCAGCGCGACGAGCTCCCCGAACATGCGGTTGTAGTCGCTCGCCTGGGTCACCGGGTTCATCCGCTGCAGGCGCGACTTGAGCTGCTCGATGCGCCGCCTGGCCGCCAGCTCCCGAAGCCGGACGGCGTACTCCGTCGCCACCCGCCCATCCACCTCGCCGGTGACGTGCAGCCCCTCCACGGACAGCGCCGAGACGGTGGTGGCGCTGCCACCGGTGGGCAGGGCCGCGAGGACTCGCTCCCGCCCGGCCGACTCGGGCCCGCCGAGGTCGACGATCGCCTCGAAGATCTCCCGGTACCACGGGTGGGTGAAGTCGTCAGGCTCGATGTCCTTGAACGGTGTCGCGGACACACCCGGATACTGCAGCGCCAGCTTGAGCACGTCGCGCTCGATCGAGAAGCGCCGCTCCCGAGGGTCCGGTACGACGTCTGGGGCCCGGCCTGCGGGTGCCTGCTCGGCGCC
>JACDHG010000019.1 GCA_013821195.1 Propionibacteriales bacterium | reverse complement strand
GATCTCGTGCGGCCGATCCTTCAGGGCGGACATCACCAGGTCGGCCGCCTGCGCGGGGGTGATGGTCGGGAAGGCGTCATAGATCTTGGTCGGTGCGATCATCGGCGTCCGGACGAGCGGCATGTGTATGGTCGTGAAGGTCACTCCGTCGCCGATCAGCTCCGAGGCGACGACCCGGCTCCAGGCGTCGAGGGCCGCCTTGCTCGCGACGTATGCCGAGAACCGAGGCGGGTTGGTCTGGACGCCGATCGAGCTGACGTTGACGACATGACCCGTCCCGTTCGCCTTCAGCACGGGGAGCAGACCCATCACCAGCCGGACGGCGCCGAAGTAGTTGAGCTGCATGGTGCGTTCGAAGTCGTGGAACCTGTCGGTCGACAGTCGCAGGGATCTGCGGATCGAGCGCCCGGCGTTGTTGACCACGAAGGAGATGGCCGCATGCTCTCGCGCCAACCTCGCGGTGAGCTCGTCGATCGCGTCGAGGTCGGTGAGGTCGCAGGGATAGACGTGCGCCACCCCACCGGCAGCCTCGATCTCACTCTGCATCTCGAGCAGCGTGTCCTTGCCGCGAGCCACGAGCAGGGGCACGCCACCGGCCTGAGCCACCTTGAGAGCCGTCGCCTTGCCGATACCCGAGCTCGCGCCCGTGATGACGACCTTGGTGCCGACCAGCGCCTCGCGCAGGGCGGGGTCGTGAGCCGTCGTCGCATCCAGATGCTGCTCCCAGTAGTCCCACAACGCCGCCGCGTAGCTGTCTAGGTCGGGGCAGGAGATCCCGGACCCCGCCAACGCCCGCTCGGTCTGGCGCGCTGTGTATGTCGAGGCCATGGATAGGTATCCCAGCACCTCCGGCGGCACCCCGAGCCGACCCATCGTCTGGCGCAGCGTGCCCTGGGCTGCGGGCGTCCGCAAGACGCTCGTCAGCAGGTTGACAGGTGTGAGCTGGGGCGGCAGGGCGCTGGTGAACCTGCGCGCCACCGGGACGACGAAGGTCGGCGCCCTCGCCACCGTCGCGAACGTGTTGACGACGTCGATCGTCGGCTGAGGCTCCGGGTTGACGAGGTGGAACGTCCGCCCGGCGAGCCCCTTCGTATGTGCGAGGTGGTTCATCGCCTTGGCGACGTAGTCGACGGGCACGATGTTCGTGTCGCCGAGGTCGAAGCCGACCAGGGGAGCCCACTGCGGTAGCGAGTCCCGCAGCCGCTTCAGCAGTGGGAAGAAGTAGTAAGGTCCGTCGACCTTGTCCATCGCTCCTGTCTCAGAGTGGCCGACGACCATCGCCGGTCGGTAGATCCTCCAGGGCACGGTCGCCTCTCGGCGCACGACGCGCTCCGCCTCGAACTTCGTCTGGTGGTACGGCGACGGAAGCTCTTGGCCCTGGTCGAACATCGTCTCGTCGAAGACACCGAGGTAGTCGCCCGCGACAGCCGCGGACGACATGTGGTGGAAGGTCCCCGTCCCGAGCGCGGCCGCCAGGTCAAGGGCACCTCGCGTGCCGCCGATGTTGAGGGTGTCATTGCGCTCGGCCGAGGCTGTCATGTCGTACAGCGCTGCCAGGTGAAAGAAGTGCCTGATCTCCTGGCGATGCTCGTCGATCCAGCTCGGGTCGACGCCGAGCAGCGGGGAGGTCAGGTCACCGGAGACGGGGATGACCCGTCGAGACGATCTCCACCGGGTGCGGTGCAGCTGCGAGAAGCGGTCGAGAGAGATGTCGCGGACCAGCACGAAGATGGTGCCGCGTCGGCGTTCGAGCAGCTCCTCGACCAGGTGACGACCGATGAACCCGGTGCCACCTGTCACGAAGTAGCCCATCGGGCGTCACCTCTCAGTCGTTCTTACCCTTGCCGAACATGATCTCGTCCCAGCTGGGCACGCTCGCCCGTCGGTTCGCTCGACGTTTGCGGTCAGGCTTCTGGGTCTCGACCGGCTCCGTGTCGTCCGCCGTGTCGTCCGCCGTGGCCGGCTCACGGCTCTCGGTCGGCGGCGCGGGGGGGCGTTCTGGCTCGACGTCTCCCTCGCTCACGGCACGGACGACGGCGGTGAGGTCGTCAGTCGTCTCCTCGTCCGGCCCGAAGCTCAACAGATCGTCGTCGGAGGGGACGGAGCTCAGCCGGCGACCGCGACCGCTCTCTGCCTTCGCGCTGGCCCTCGGCTGTGGTCCCTTGCGGGTGCTCTGGTGTTCACCGGTCAGCCATTTCGCCTCGTCGTCGTCGGCGACGGCGTACCGCCCGATCGCGTCGAAGACGAAGAGTGCGGTGCGCTCCCGCTCGCCCGACTGGTATGTCGCCTGCACCGACCAGCGACCGTCGTCGCGTCTCCAGGCATCCCACTCGGCGGTGCGCGCATCGACTCCGCGGCTCCGCAGCCGCTCTCGCACCACGTCGGTGAGCCGACGGGACGGCCCTTCGACGTTCTTTCTGCGCACGTGGCTGCGTTGAGCCAGCCCGGCCACGTGCTGGCGCTCGGCAAGCACCGGAACGCAGTAAGGCATGATCTTGTCTACGGACACCTGAGCCAGCACGGCAACGGCCGCTGGCGTCTCGCCGGCGCGAACCCGGGCCTGGATGTCTCGCGGGCGCAAAGCGCTGTCCATGTCAATCTCCAACTGCCCGAGTCTCACGCGGTCTCCCCGCATTGCCGCACGCAACCTGTCGTCGGCAGGGCTGGCAAACTCCACACCGGTGTCGTCGACGAAGACGACCTTGTGGCCGTCCGCGCTCAACCCCACGAGCTTGAGATTGCGCATCCATCTCCTCCTGCACCGGTCTCCGGCGGTTGCGTGCTCAGTCTGCCCCGACGCGCACTTGCGACAACGGCAGCGCGCACCGCTGCAGCCATTCAACACCGCTGGACGCTGTCATGGTTGTGCCTGCCTCGAACGCCGCGAATCTCGGGGTCCTACGTCGCGTCGAAAGCGTGCTCTCGGTCGGCTGCGCGAGCTCCGGTGGTTGCGGCGATCGCAGCAGCCAGGACACCGCTGACCGCCGAGACACTGTAGGCCGTGCTCGCGCCGAACTCGTCGATCAGTGCACCTGCGATGGCAGCTCCCGGTGCGATGCCGAGGCCGATGCCAGTCGTCACCCAGGTGATCCCCTCGGTGAGCCGGGATGCCGCCACGTTCGCCTCCACGAGCGACATCGCCGCCACCATGGTGGGGCTGATCGCGAAACCGCCGAGGAAGAGCACCGCACCCAGCACCACCAGGCTGTCGAGGAACGGCAGCGGAATCATCGCCGCGGCCATCCCGAGGGCACCGAGTCGGTAGCGGCGCAGGGGTGACGAGCTGCCGCTGTAGAGCCCGGTCAGCACCCCGGCGAGTAGGCTTCCCAGCGCCCAGACGGCGAGCAGGATCGCGACCGCCTTCGGATGCCCCTGCTCCTCGGCGAACGCGACGGTGACCACCTCCGTGGCTCCGAAGAGCGACCCGAGACACACCGCCACCAGGATCATCGGCGCCATCCAGCCCCAGTCCAGCCCGTCTCGGTCCTCGCGGGACTGACGCGTCTGTCGCACTGGGGGCTGCGTCCCGCTTTGGGCTGCGAACCAGAAGCCGCCGACCAGCGCGCACGCGACGACGCTGACGATGCCTGCCATCTCGTGCACCTGGAGTGCCAGCACGGTGACGAGCACCGGGCCGAGCATGAAGATCGACTCGTCCACGACGGCCTCGATCGAGAAGGCCGTGTGCAGGTCACGACCGGGGCCCAGCAGAGAGGTCCACCGGGCCCGCACGCACGCGCCGACCGGTGGGTAGCCGAAGCCACCCAGCGCAGCGAACAGATGGGGGAGCGGCGTCGACCACTCGAGCTCGACCGACGTCGCCAGTCCGAGCAGCCCGACGGCGAAGAGGGTGACCCCCGGCACCAGAACCCGTTTCTGCCCCCACTGATCGATGAGCCGGGCCAGCACCGGCGACGAGACTGACGTGGCGACCATGTAGGCGGCAGAGACGGTGCCGGCGAGGCCGTAGGACCCGGAGCGCTCGGCGATCAGCAACACGATCGCCAGCGTCACCATCGAGATGGGCAGCCGGGCCACGAACCCTGCCGACGAGAAGCCGATCGCACCGGGCCGGATCAGCACCCTGCGGTACGACGTGAACATGCATCGGAGTCTAAGGAAAGGCGCCAACCGTCACAGTGGCAGGATCGAGTCATGTCAGACCAGACCAGCGTCGACCCCTACGACGCGGTGCTCCTCGTGTCGTTCGGGGGGCCTGAGCGCGCGGAGGACGTCCTCCCGTTCCTCGAGAACGTCACTCGCGGCCGAGGCGTCCCGCGCGAACGGCTCGTGGCAGTGGCCGAGCACTATGACGCCTTCGGGGGCCAGAGTCCCATCAACGACCAGTGTCGCGCTCTTGTGAGGGCGGTGGAGGCCGACCTCGGCGAGCACGGCATCGACATCCCTGTCTACTGGGGCAACCGCAACTGGGACCCCTACCTCACCGACGCGGTCGAGCGGATGCGCCTGGACGGTATACGACGGGCAGCCGCCTTCGTGACCAGCGCGTACGCGTCGTACTCGGGCTGCCGCCAGTACCGCGAGAACCTGTACGACGCCGTCGCCGCGATGAGCGACGCCCCCCACGTCGACAAACTCCGGCACTACTTCAACCATCCGGGCTTCGTCGCTGCGTTCGTCGACACGGCGTGCGAGGCGCTGGCCGAGCTACCCCACGCCGTGCAGAGCCAGGCGCGGCTCGTCTTCGTGACTCACTCGATCCCGACGGCGATGGCGGGCGGCTCCGGGCCGGACGGAGATGCCTACGTCGACCAGCATCGGTTTGTCGCCGAGTCTGTGGCGCACGGCGTACGAGAGCGTACCGGCGTCGCTCATACCTTCGAGATCGCCTACTGCAGCAGGTCCGGCCCTCCCGCGATCCCGTGGCTGGAACCAGACGTGAACGACCACCTCGAAGGCCTCGCCGGTGACGGCGTCGAAGCTGTCGTCATGGTCCCGATCGGCTTCGTCTCCGACCACATGGAGGTGATGTACGACCTCGACACCGAGGCCGCAGCGACCGCCGAGCGACTTGGGCTCGCGTATCGACGTGCGTCGACGCCGGGGGTCCACCCGGCGTTCGTCAGCGTCGCCCGGGAACTGCTTGTCGAGCGCGCGGTCGTCGAGTCGGGTCGCACGGTGGGGAGGGCCACTGTCGGGTCGTCGCCACCCAGCTGGGACGTGTGCCAGCCTGACTGCTGCCCCAACCTCCGCGAGAAGCGGCCGGCGTTGTGCGAGTCCGACCAGTGACGTCGCCGACTGATCTGCTTCGGCTCGCCGAGGAGACCGCCCGCGAGGCCGGCCGTCTCGTGCTCGAGGGTGGGCAGAGCCGCGTCGAGGTCACCGGAACCAAGAGCAGCCCCACCGATGTCGTCACAGCGGTGGATCTCGCCTCCGAGCGTCTCATCCGGGAGCGGATCGCCGCCGCACGGCCAGCCGATGCTGTGGTGGGCGAGGAGGGGGACGACAGCAGCGGCTCCTCAGGGGTGACGTGGGTCGTCGACCCCATCGACGGGACAGTGAACTTCCTCTACGGGATCAGGCAGTTCTCGGTGTCCTTGGCCGCCTGTGACGAGGCCGGTGCGGTGGCCGCCGTCGTCCACGACCCCTCCTCGGGCGAGACCTTCACAGCGTTGCGGGGTGATGGCGCCTGGCTGGACGGCCGTCCCATCCGCCCATCTGACTGCACCGACACCACTCGAGCACTCGTCGGCACCGGTTACCACTACCGTGCGGACGTACGAGCTCGCCAAGCGGTGGAGACCGGACGTCTGGTCCCGCACATCCGCGACGTCCGGCGGATGGGTTCGGCGGCACTCGACCTGTGCTACGTCGCCTGCGGCCGCTATGACGCCTACGTCGAGCGCGGTCTGAGGCCCTGGGACCTGGCGGGGGGAGAGCTGATCGCCCGGGAGGCCGGCGTCCGGGTCGAAGGCATGCACGGGTCCGACCCGTCGGAGCTGCTGGTGGTCGCAGCCCCCGAGGCGTTGTTCGAAGGACTGCACCGAGAGCTTGTGAGCGCCGGGTTCGGTGACTGGCCGATCCCGGACTGGCCGCCCAATCACCGCGATGTCTGAGACACGGCTGAACAGACGTGCATGTTCGCGGTTTATCAGGCACAATCGCGCCCGCCGGGCGGGCACAAACAGCGGCACTGCTGCGTTGAACCCCTCGCATCGACACGACGCGAAGGACGAGTGAGCGGAAACAGATGGCTACCGACTACGACGCACCACGCAAGACCGACGAAGAGCTGAACGAAGACTCCATCGAGGAGCTGAAGGCTCGACGCCACGACAAGAACTCAGGCAAGGTGGACGAGGACGAGGTCGAGGCGGCCGAGGCGTTCGAGCTGCCCGGTGCCGATCTCTCCCACGAGGAGCTGTCCGTCCAGGTGCTGCCGCGCCAAGAGGACGAGTTCACCTGCTCGAGCTGCTTCTTGGTCCACCACCGCAGCCAGCTCGCGTCGGCGAAGAACGGCGCGCTCGTGTGCCGCGACTGCGCGGCCTGACCGCCCACGCGACCAGCCGGCTACTTCACCTTCTCTTTCGTCTTCTTGGTGGCTCCCTCGCTCATTCCGGGAGGGAGCACCCCGAACGACTTGACCCAGTAGTTCGCGGCCTTGCGGGTCGCGTACATCCTCGCCACTCCCATGCCCAGCCCGGTCACCCCAGCCCAGACGAGCGCCTCACTGTTGCCGATCTCCGGCGACCCCGGCGCATTGGGTGGCTCGCGACCGGTGGCGGCCTTCCACGTCGCGTCGAGCGCCTTCGTCGTCGCGATACCAGCCAGCACAGACAGGCCGGTACCCAGGATCATCCAGGACTTCTTGCCCTTCTCCTTCGGCGGCTTCTCAGCAGAGCCCGTCTTCTTTGCCACGGCCTGACTCCTCTAGCGTCGCTGATCGATCCGGTCAGTCTTGCACGGTTCTGGCGGCCAGGCAGCGGGAGAGCTCGTCGGGGCGCCTCGTCGACACCAGCCAGTAGGGCGTCGGGTCGGCAGCGTCGTCGACACGGACCCTGACCGCCGTACGGCAGTAGCTCCTCAGCACGAGGAACGCCCGAGCGTCTGCGTCTACCCCGGCCGCGGCTCGGCTTGCTGCTTCGTCGAGAGGGGCGACCTCTCCGACGTACTGGTGCGGAAGCCGGGCACGTCCGACCCGCAGCCCTTCGTCTTCCACGACCACGCACACCGATCCGTACCGCCACAGGGCAGCCGTGACAACGGTCGCCGCCGCGGTCCCCGCTGAGAGAGCGACCACCCAGGTCGTGGCGACGAAGAACGCCCACCACACGCTGACTGCGAACGCCGTCCCGAGAAGCCACCAGCTGGCGGGCACGCGCAGCACCTCCCGATAATGGGCTCGGGGGGTCGTCATGCGGGGCAAGCCTGCCACCTCGCCGGCGAGTAGGGTTGGTCGCCGGGTCGACGACCCGGACGGATGAGCAATTGAGAGGACATGGACGGCGATGGTCGAGGTGTTGGTCCGGCGGATCGACTCCGACGTCGCACTCCCCGCATACGCCCACGCCGGGGATGCCGGAGCCGACGTGGTGAGCACCGTCGACCTCACGCTGGGGGCAGGGGAGCGGGCGATGGTGCCGACGGGCATCAGCATCGCGTTGCCGGACGGTTTCGTCGCCCTGGTGCACCCCCGCTCAGGTCTGGCGGCCAGATGCGGAGTCTCGATCGTCAACGCTCCCGGGACCATCGACGCGGGATACCGGGGCGAGGTCAAGGTGCTGCTCATCAACCTCGACCAGGTCGAACCGGTCCAGCTGCGCCGCGGAGATCGGATCGCCCAGATCGTCGTCCAGCGCGTCGAGCGGGCCAGGTTCATCGAGGTGGACCGGCTACCTGGTTCCGGCCGGGGAGCGGGCGGCCACGGCTCCACTGGGGGGTTCGGGGGGTTCGTCTCCTCCCCGACCGAGGTAGCACAGGAGGAATCGCTGTGATTTTCCGTCGTCGGTCCAAGCCCACCGATGAGCAGATCGGGTCTGACGCTGTCGAGGCGGCAGGTCGCGAGCACTCCGGCCGCTCCCGCGGTCCCTGGGACCGCGGCGAGACAAGCACGGACGAGGGCGACCCCAACTATGTCGACCTCGGGGGGCTTGTCGTGCGCGGCCGCGAAGGCCTCGAGCTGCGCCTTCAGGTGGACGAGCAGACGCAGACAGTCGCATCGGTCTTGCTGGCGGGACCTCAGTCGGGCCTCGAGCTGCGTGCGTTCGCAGCCCCCCGCCACGATGGTCTCTGGGACGACGTACGCGCCGATATCGCCGCCGAGGCCACCAAGCGAGGAGGTACGGCGACCGAGGTCGACGGCGAGTGGGGCACCGAGCTCAAGCTTGTCGTGCCCGTTCAGACACCCGACGGTCGCAAAGCCTCGCAGGCGAGCCGCATCGTCGGCATCGATGGTCCCAGGTGGTTACTACGTGGAACCTTCCTTGGCAAGAGCGCAGCAGAGCAGGACCCAGCCGGCGAGCTCGAAGCAGCCTTCCGGGACGTCATCGTGGTCCGTGGGGACGGGCCGATGGCGCCGCGCGCGATGCTTGCTCTCACGATGCCGAGCAGCGTCGAGATCGCCTCAGAACACGACCAAGGCGACACCGACTGAACTGCAGCAACGACGTACGCTGGTCGCATGAGCACGAAACCCTCTTCGGGACGTCTGCGCCGCGCGCTGAGAAGGCTCGCGGCGACGCCCGACGAACTCGAGGCCGACGACCTGTTGTCAGAGTCGGAGTCGCAGGGCTGCCGACAGATCGTCGGCCTCGGCGACCGCGAGCTCGTCACGATCTTCGGTCACCTGAAGAACGTGTCACTCGCTCCTCGGGCCGGCACGCCGACCCTCGAGGCTGTCTTGTACGACGGCTCGGGTGACGTCACGCTCGTCTGGCTCGGGCGCCGTACGATCGCCGGCATCAAGCCGGGGGCCAACCTGGTGGCGTCGGGACGCGTCTCGTGCCACGACCAACGTCGGGTCATCTACAACCCACGCTACGAGCTTCGGGTCTGACCGTGACGGAGACGACGCCCACGGCGGCACAGCCGTCGGCCGCTTCGGAGGCCCCCACCACCGTCGAGGCCCTCGTCCGGGCTCAGTTGTCGAAGGCACTCGGCGGCAAACGGGGGATGCTCGAGGGTGCGATCCCGACGCTCGGGTTCACGGTCACGTGGATCTCCGCGCACAACCTCCAGCTGTCGCTGATCGTCTCCGGAGCGCTCGCCGTGACTGCCCTCGTCGTCCGGATCGTGCAGCGGTCGTCCGTCCAGTTCGTCGTCAATGCCATCATCGGCATCACGATCGCGGCGATCTTCGCGCTGCGATCGGGAAAGGCAGAGGACGCCTTCCTCCCCGGGCTCATCTACAACGCCGCGTACGCCGCCCTGCTCACGGGGTCGGTGTTGGTGCGATGGCCGCTCGTGGGCTTCATGATCGGCAGCGTGACGGGGCGGCCGACCGAGTGGCACGACGATCGGTATCTCGTGGGGCTCTGCTCGCGGCTCACGCTGGTCCTCGCCGCCCCGTGCATCCTCCGTGTCATCGTCCAGTTCCCGCTCTACCAGGCAGGGCAGGCGGGCTGGCTCGGCATCGCCAAGATCTCCCTTGGCTGGCCGCTGCAGGTCGCGGCGCTCGCGGTCATGGTCTGGATGCTCAGCCGGAACGCGACTCCGCTGGAGCGAACCCATCCCCCTGCCTGACGGTCAGTCCTCCTTGTGGTCGTTCGGGGCGAGCAGCACCTCGAGGTCGTGCTCGGCCTCACTCGTCGACACGAGCAGCAGCTCGTCGTGTGCCTCGATGGTGGCATCCGGATCAGGAGTGTGCACGTGGCCGTCGCGAAGCACTGCCACGAGTGAGGTGTCTCCCGGCCACGGCACGTCCTCGATCTTCGACCCGATGTACGGCGAGTCGTCAGGCAGGGTCAGCTCGACCATGTTCGCCTCACTCTGCCGGAAGGTGAAGAGCCGGACGACGTCGCCGACCGTGACAGCCTCCTCGACGAGTGCGGACATGATCCGTGGGGTCGAGACGGAGATGTCGACGCCCCACGCGTCGGTGAAGAGCCACTCGTTCGACGGGTGGTTGACCCTGCCCACCGTCCGCGGTACGGCGAACTCGGTCTTGGCGAGCAACGAGATGACGAGGTTCGCCTTGTCGTCGCCGGTGCAGGCGATGACGACGTCACAGCGCTGCAGCTCGGCCTCATCCAGGGAGGACAGCTCGCACGCGTCGGCGAGCAGCCACTCCGCCTTCGGGACGGTGGCTGCCTTGATGGCCCGGGGCTCCTTGTCGATGAGCAGAACCTCGTGGCCGTTCTCGAGAAGCTCCGCCGCAACGGAACGTCCGACTGCTCCGGCTCCGGCAATCGCGACCCTCATGAGCCCTCCTCCGGTCCGGCCTCGAGGGCGGCGCCGACTTTGTCCGCGTCCGCCTCGGCCAACACGAGATGCAGCCGATCGCCGTCCTGCAGCACGGTGTCCGCCCCAGGCAGCATGCCCTCGCCGACTCGGGTCAGGAACGCGACCCGCGCTCCCGTCTCCTCGAGTGCAGTGACGCGGTGACCGACCCAGGCGGCAGGGGCGTCGACGACGTTGATGCTGACCTTCCCGGACGGGTCTCGCCACTCGGGCTCCGAGCCGGCAGGCAGCAGCCGGCGAAGGATCTGGTCTGCGGTCCAACGCACGGTGGCCACGGTGGGAATGCCGAGCCGCTGGTAGACCTCGGCGCGACCGGGGTCGTAGATGCGGGCGACGACGTTGTCGATGCCGAACGTCTCGCGTGCCACCCGGGCGGAGATGATGTTGGAGTTGTCACCGCTGCTGACGGCGGCGAACGCGCCGGCCGTCTTGATCCCCGCCGACTCCAGTACGGTTTGGTCGAACCCGTAGCCGGTGATCTTGTCGCCGCGATAATCCGGCCCGAGTCGCCGGAAGGCGTCCTGGCTCGCGTCGATGATCGAGATGGTGTGGCCGCGCTTCTCGAGCGCCCGTGCCAGCGTCGACCCGACGCGGCCGCAGCCCATGATGACGACGTGCACGGGTCGACGCTACACCGGGGCAGTCGCGCCTGCGCGAGGGACTAGCATCACCGCGTGAGCATTGGTGACCTGGGCAAGCGGCTGCTGCTCGGGCGCAAACTGCGCAACACCCAGCTGGGGGAGACGCTGCTTCCCAAGCGGGTGGCGCTTCCCGTCTTCGCCAGCGACGCACTGTCCTCGGTGGGCTACGCCCCCGACGAGATCTTCCTCGTGCTGTCCGCGGCGGGACTGGCCTACTACACGGTCTCGTGGCAGATCGGCCTCGGCGTCGCCTTCGTCATGCTCGTCGTGATCGCGTCCTACCGCCAGAACGTCCAGGCCTACCAGTCCGGAGGCGGTGACTACGAGGTCGCCACCACGAACGTCGGATCCGCTGCCGGCCTCACTGTGGCGAGCGCGCTCATGGTCGACTACGTGCTGACCGTCGCCGTGTCCATCTCCTCGGCGGCGCAGTATGCCGCCGCGGCGATCGACCCGCTGCAGGGACACGAGGCGACGGTCGCGATCGCCGCTGTCGCCTTCTTGATGACGGCGAACCTGCGCGGCGTCAAAGAGTCGGGCACGGCGTTCGCCATCCCGACGTACATCTTCATGGTGGCGATCTTCTCGATGATCCTCTGGGGATTCTTCCGTTACGTTCGCGGGACGCTTCCAGATGCAGAGCTCGCCGACTACGGAATCCGGGGCACCCAGACGATCGTCGGTGGGTTCGGCAGCTTCGCGCTCGTCTTCCTGCTCCTCAGAGCCTTCGCGTCCGGGTCTGCCGCACTCACAGGGGTCGAGGCGATCAGCAACGGGGTGCCCGCCTTTCGCAAGCCCAAGGGCAAGAACGCGGCCACCACGCTGGCTCTTCTCGGTGCCATCGCCGTCACGATGGGCCTGTCCATCCTCGTCCTCGGCAACCTGATGAACGTCAGGCTGGCGGACGTCGACAACGGGGTCCGCCTGATCGACCCAGCGGGAAAGCTCGTGCCGCGCGAGTTCAACCAGGATCCCATGATCGGGCAGCTCGCACAGGGGATCTTCGACCATTTCCCGCTCGGCTTCTACCTGGTCGCCGCTGCGACGGGAGTCATCTTGGTACTCGCTGCCAACACCGCTTTCAACGGGTTCCCGGTGCTGGCGTCGATCCTCGCGGGCGATGGCTACCTGCCCCGTCAGTTGCACACGCGCGGCGACCGCCTGGCCTTCTCCAACGGCATCGTCCTCTTGGCAGGCTTCGCGATCCTGCTGATCTACTCGTTCGACGCGCAGGTCACCAGGCTGATCCAGCTATACATCGTCGGCGTCTTCGTCTCCTTCACCGTCAGCCAACTCGGCATGGTCCGGCACTGGACGCGCCACCTGCGCAGCGAGACCGATGGTGCCGCGCGCGGACGGATGCAGCGCAGCCGCGTGATCAATGCGATCGGTCTCACCGTCACCGCACTGGTCCTGGTCATCGTGCTGGTCACGAAGTTCACTCATGGGGCGTGGCTCGCCATCGTCGCCATGACCGTCCTCTTCTTCATGATGCGCGGCATCCGACACCACTACGACCTGGTCGCCCGCGAGCTCGCCGTAGAACAGCACGACACGTCGCTGCCGGCACGCATCCACGCGATCGTGCTGGTGTCCAAGGTGCACAAGCCGACCCTGCGGGCAGTGGCGTACGCGCGCGCCTCGCGGCCCAACACGCTCGAGGCCGTCACCGTGGACGTCGACGACGACACGACGCAACAGCTGCTCGCCCGCTGGGACGAGACGGGGCTTCCGGTTCCGTTGCGTGTCCTCGCCTCGCCGTACCGGGAGATCACCAAGCCGGTGCTCGACTACGTGCGCGAGCTCCGGCGACTCAGTCCTCGTGACGTCGTCACCGTCTACATTCCCGAGTATGTCGTCGGTCGCTGGTGGGAGCAGATCCTGCACAACCAGACCGCGCTCCGGTTGAAGAGCAGGCTGCTGTTCACACCCGGCGTCATGGTCACGTCTGTGCCGTTCCAGCTGAGGTCCTCGACGGCGGCACGGGAGCGGGCCGACCGCGACGAGTACGTCGGCGGTGCCGTACGCCGTGGCATGGCGAGAACTCGGCGGCGAGAAGACGATGACAACGGCTGAGTCCCTCGTCGGCACCTCAATGGTGGTCGACGTCGGGCCGGTCGCTCACGGCGGCCACCATGTCGCACGCCACGACGGCAGGGTGGTCTTCGTGCGCCACGCCATCAACGGCGAGCAGGTCCGGATCCGGGTCACCGAGGGAGACGAGACCTCCCGGTTCCTGAGAGCCGACGTCATCGAGGTCATCGGGGCCTCACCCCACCGAGTGGCTCGCCCATGCGTCCACGCCGGTCCCGACGCGTGCGGGGGATGCGACTTCCAGCACGTCGCACCCGCCCACCAGAGGGAGATGCTGGGTGAGGTCGTCGCCGAGCAGCTCCAGCGGCTCGCCGGCATCGAGTGGCACGGTGAGGTCGAGGAGGTGCCAGGCGACGACGGGGGTCTGAGGTGGCGCACCCGCGTGCGTTACCGCGCCACCCCCGACCGGCAACCGGGGCTTCGCAAGCACCGCTCCGACGAGGTCGTCGCGATCGACCGCTGCGAGATCGCCGACCCCCGCCTCCCGGACGTGACGGAACTGCTCGCCGCCGGACACGACATGGTGCAGGCGGTCGTGACAGGCACGGGTCAGACCGCGCTCGTCCAGAACCCGACGAGTGCCGAAATCGTCACCGAGACGGTGGGTGGACGGACGTTCCAGGTCAACGCCGGGGACTTCTGGCAGGTCCACCCCGGTGCCGCAGAGGTGCTGTCGTCGGCGGTGCTCGACGGGCTGGCACCGCAGGGTGGGGAGCGCTGCTGGGACCTGTATGCCGGCGTCGGGCTCTTCGCCGCCTCCCTCGGGGCCGCGGTCGGGGAGTCCGGCGCCGTGGTGGCTGTCGAGTCGCAGCGGCGCAGCGTCGCGAACCTGCGCGCGAACGTGGCTGACCAGCCGCAGGTGCGCGTCGTCTCCCAGCGTGTTGACAGGTTCGTCCGCAGCAGGGCTGCCCAGGGAAGGCTTGACCTCGTGGTCCTCGACCCGCCACGTGCGGGCGCCCACAAGGCGGTGGTGGCAGGCATCGCGCGGCAGCGTCCCCGCGCGGTCGCCTACGTCGCGTGTGACCCGGCCGCGCTCGCACGCGACCTGTCGACGTTCGCCTCGCTGGGTTATCGGCTCGAGTCGCTGCGTGCCTTCGACCTCTTCCCGATGACCCACCATGTGGAATGCGTAGCAGTCCTCACGACGCAACCCGTGCCTCCTCGTGTATCTTGATATCAAGACAGTTTTCTGAGGGGACCCGCGGAGGAGACGACGGATGAGCAGCGTTGACAGCTTCGGCGCCAAGGGAGCCCTCGAGGTCGGCGGGTCGTCGTACGAGATCTACCGGCTGGCGGCGGTCACCGGCGACGGTCTCGACGCACCAAGTCTCCCGTACAGCCTCAAGGTGTTGCTGGAGAACCTGCTCCGCACCGAGGACGGTGACGACATCACCGCTGACGACGTGCGAGCAGTCGCGGGCTGGGACGCGGACGCGGAGCCGAGCAAGGAGATCCAGTACACCCCAGCCCGCGTCATCATGCAGGACTTCACCGGAGTCCCCGCGATCGTCGACCTCGCCACCATGCGGGAGGCGATGCAGGATCTCGGTGGTGACCCTGCCAGGATCAACCCGCTCGCTCCCGCGGAGCTCGTCATCGACCACTCGGTCATCGCCGACGTGTTCGGCACGACAGCCGCCTTCCAGCGGAACGTCGACTTCGAGTACGAACGCAACGTCGAGCGGTACCAGTTCCTGAGGTGGGGGCAGGGCGCCTTCGACGACTTCAAGGTGGTGCCTCCCGGCACCGGGATCGTGCATCAGGTCAACATCGAGCACCTGGCCAAGGTCGTCTTCACCCGGGAGGTCGACGGCGTCACCCGCGCCTATCCCGACACCTGCGTCGGCACGGACTCACACACCACGATGGTCAACGGCCTCGGTGTGGTGGGCTGGGGTGTGGGCGGGATCGAGGCCGAGGCCGCGATGCTCGGCCAGCCGGTCTCGATGCTGATCCCCCGGGTCGTCGGGTTCAAGCTGTCCGGCGAGCTGCCTGAGGGCGCCACCGCCACCGACCTCGTGCTCACCATCACCGAGCAGCTGCGTCGCCACGGAGTCGTCGGCAAGTTCGTCGAGTTCTACGGGCCTGGCGTGGCCGCCGTGCCGCTCGCCAACCGCGCCACCATCGGCAACATGTCGCCCGAGTACGGCTCGACGATCGCGGTGTTCCCGGTCGACGCCGAGACGATCAAGTACCTGCGCCTGACCGGCCGTGACGACCAGCAGTTGGCGCTCGTGGAGGCCTACGCCAGGGAGCAGGGTCTCTGGCACGACCCGGACGTCGAGCCGCGCTACTCCGAGTATCTCGAGCTCGACCTGGCCAGCGTCGTCCCCTCGATCGCCGGTCCCAAGCGTCCGCAGGACCGGATCTCGCTCACCGACGCCAAGGAGGGGTTCCGGGCCGCGCTCGTCGACTACGTGGACCACTCGGGGTCGGCAACGGCCGGCCACGGGGGCGAGCACGGCGTCGCCTCGCGCGTGGATGAGGGGTCTGCCGACTCATTCCCGTCCTCCGACCCGCTCGCCGTGAGCACGACGGGAAACGGTGCCGGGCAGCCGCACCAGTCGGGCCACGCAAGCGACAGACCGTCGCGACCGACCCCGGTGACCCTCGCTGACGGGTCGAGCTTCGAGCTCGACCACGGGGCGGTGGCGATCGCGGCGATCACGTCGTGCACCAACACGTCGAACCCCTCGGTGATGATAGGTGCGGCCCTGCTCGCGAAGAACGCCGTCGACAGGGGGCTGACCAGCAAGCCATGGGTCAAGACGACCCTGGCCCCGGGCTCGAAGGTGGTCACCGACTACTACGAGCGGTCGGGTCTCACGCCGTACCTCGAGAAGCTCGGGTTCAACCTCGTGGGCTACGGGTGCACGACCTGTATCGGCAACTCCGGCCCGCTGATCCCCGAGGTGAGCGCGGCAGTCAACGAGGCCGACCTCGCGGTGGTCTCGGTGCTCTCCGGCAACCGCAACTTCGAGGGCCGTATCAACCCCGAGATCAAGATGAACTATCTCGCCTCACCGCCGCTTGTCGTCGCCTATGCGCTGGCGGGCTCGATGGACGTCGACCTCTACAACGAGCCGCTCGGGCAGGACACAAGCGGCGATGACGTATTCCTTAAGGACATCTGGCCCTCGGCCGCCGAAGTCGAGGAGACCGTGGTCAACTCGATCACCGCGGAGATGTTCGCGAAGGACTACGCAGACGTCTTCGCGGGAGACGAGCGCTGGCGGTCGCTGCCGACGCCCGAGGGCGACACGTTCGCCTGGGACGAGGACTCGACGTACGTCCGCAAGCCGCCGTACTTCGACGCGATGCCGACCGGGCCGCCGGCCGTCGACGACATCACCGGCGCGCGGGTGCTCGCCAAGCTCGGCGACTCCGTGACGACCGACCACATCTCGCCCGCTGGCGCGATCAAGACGGACTCACCCGCAGGCAGGTACCTGGCCGACCACGGTGTGGAGCCGCGCGACTTCAACTCCTACGGGTCGCGGCGGGGCAACCACGAAGTGATGATCCGGGGCACCTTCGCAAACATCAGACTGCGCAACCAGCTCGCACCCGGGACCGAGGGCGGCTTCACTCGCACCTTCCTCGGTGGGGACAGCGACAGCGACATCACGACGATCTATGACGCGTCGGTGGCGCACGCCGAGGCTGGCACGCCGCTGGTGATCCTGGCCGGCAAGGAGTACGGCTCCGGCTCGTCTCGTGACTGGGCAGCGAAGGGGACGGCGCTGCTCGGCGCCAAGGCTGTCATCGCAGAGTCCTACGAGCGCATCCATCGGTCCAACCTGATCGGCATGGGGGTGCTGCCGCTGCAGTTCCCCGAGGGCGAGAACGCCGAGTCGCTCGGTCTCAGCGGCGAGGAGACGTTGGACATCACCGGCGTCACCGAGCTCAACGACGGCACCACGCCGAGGACCGTGAAGGTGAAGGCCTCCAGAGCTGGTGAGCAGGGCGTGGAGTTCGATGCGGTCGTGCGGATCGACACGCCCGGTGAGGCGAGCTACTACCGCCACGGCGGCATCATGCAGTACGTGCTCAGGAGCTTGCTCTGAGCCGTTCAGTGGATGACCAGGGATAGGGCGACGCGTCCTCGTGGTCCTCGGTCTGGCTCCATCGGTGCTTGCTGTGTTGGCGGTGACGGTCCTCGTCGGCGCCGCCGTGCAGGGGCTCGTCGGCCTCGGTATCGGACTGGTGGCGGCACCCGTCACGACGCTGCTCGCGCCAGAGCTGATGCCCGGTCTGCTGCTCTGGCTGGCAGCGGTCATGCCGCTCGTGACGTTGGTGCGCGAACACGACGCCATCGACTGGCGCGGCCTGGGCTGGTCGGTGCCGGCGCGCGTCCCGGGAACGGTCGTGGGTGTTGCCCTCGTGGCGTGGTTCTCCGAGCGAGAGCTGGGGGTCGCCGTCGGGCTGATGGTCCTCGTCGCCGTCGTCCTCACCGTCAAGACGGTGCGACTGCCGGTGAACCGGACCACCTTGATCTCCGCTGGACTCGTGTCGGGTGCAACGGGCACGGCTACCTCGATCGGCGGTCCTCCCCTCGCCCTGCTGTACCAACACCGGGATCCGCGGCAGGTGCGGTGCACGCTGGCTGTCTACTTCGTGCTCGGCGCCGCGCTGAGCCTCATCGGCTTGGGGGTGGCGGGCACGCTGGAGTCGCGCGAGCTGCTGCTGGCGCTGATCCTGATGCCGTGTCTCGTCGCCGGGTTCGTGATCTCCGGTGTGCTCGCCCGACGCGTCGACCCGACCCACCTCCGGTACGGCGTCCTGGCCATCTGCGGGCTGTCCGCCGTCGTGCTGCTGGTCCGCAGTCTGACCGGCTGACGGCCCTCCGGCGGAAACTGTTGCGTTGCGTCGACAGCATCGTCCCTGACCGCTTACCTATCCACCGCAAAGAGGTGGTCGCGGGCACTATTCTAGTGCTAGGATAGGATCCGTGGGTGCGGAGCTGACGGCCGCCGAGTTGACGCTGCTGGGGTTGCTCGTGGAGAAGGCCAGACACGGCTACGAGCTGGACGAGGTCATCGCCTCCCGGGGCATGCGGGACTGGACCGACATCGGGTTCAGCTCCATCTACTACCTGTTGGCCAAGCTCCGCGACCGCGGCCTGATCACCGAGATCGGCCCCCCACGGGGGGTTGGCCGGGGCAAGGCGCGCCGGGTGTTTGCCCCCACGGCCGACGGGCGACAGGCGTGTGCGCGCGCTGCCGAGGCAGCCGTGGCCGAACTGAGGCCGGTGTTCCCGCCCATCCTGATCGGGCTCGCGAACCAGCCGGTCATCCCGCCCGAACGGCTGCCCGCCGCGCTCGCCCACCGCGCCGCCGCGCTGGCCGAGAGGGTCGCCGTCATCCGCCGAGCCGCCGACGCCCAACCTCACGTGCCCTGCTTCGTCCGCGCGATCTTCGACTACTCGCTCAACCAGCTCGAAGCCGAACAGCAGTGGCTGTCCACCTACCGCGCTGAGCTGGCCGATTCGCCGAACCGGCAGGGCACCGGACCATGACCCCGTACGACGTCAAACGAGAGCTCAAGCACTGCTATGCGCCGAAGAACCTCGACTGGGAGCTCGTCGACGTGCCCGAACAGCGGTTCATCGCCGTCGACGGCCGCGGCGACCCCAACACCAGCGCGGACTATGCCGGCGCCGTCGAAGCGCTCTACGCCGTCGCGTACACGATCAAGTTCGCCAGCAAACGCACTATCGACCGGGACTTCGTCGTCGGGCCGCTGGAAGGGCTGTGGTGGGCGGGCGACCCGCAGGTGTTCGCCTCCCGCGCGAAGGACTCCTGGCAATGGCGGATGCTCATCAGCCAGCCCGAGTGGATCACCGAGGACATGATCGACGACGCCAAGCACGTCACGCACACGAAGAAGGGCCTACCCGTCATCGCCGACGTACGCCATGAGACCTTGCGTGAGCGCAGCAGCGCTCAGGTCCTGCACATCGGGCCATATGACGAAGAAGGGCCGGTGCTGGCCAGGCTCCACGACGAGTGGCTCGACGCCAACAAGCTGCGGATGTCGGGGCTGCACCATGAGATCTACCTCAGCGACCGCAGACGGACCGACCCCGCACGACTCAAGACGATCCTTCG
>JACDHG010000246.1 GCA_013821195.1 Propionibacteriales bacterium | reverse complement strand
CTTCCTTGCCCACTCCGACCGAGGTGTGCGGGTCGCCGAGGTCGCCCTCGACGACCTGGCCGAGACCCGAGGCCGGGTCGACCTGATCGCTGTCAGCGCGGTCCAGTCGGCAGATGGGCGGCTGGCAGACGTTCCAGCGCTGATCCGGCTGGCGAAGGAGACCGGCGCGCGCCTGCTGCTCGACACGACCCAGTCGTGCGGGTGGCTTCCGATCGACTGCGGCCCCGTCGACTACGTCGTGTGCGGGGCATACAAATGGCTGCTCTCCCCCCGGGGCACAGCATTCATGGCGGTCCGTCCCGAGCATCTCGACGATCTGCGCCCGCTGGCGGCCGGGTGGTACGCCGGTGACGACCCGTGGACGTCGATCTACGGCTCTCCGCTGCGACTTGCCTCCGACGCCCGACGCTTCGACCTCTCGCCGGCCTGGTTCTGCTGGTCCGGGGCGGCCGCCTCTCTCGAGCTGCTGTCCAGCCTCGACCATGCCGCGATCCGCGAGCACAACGTCGCCCTCGCCGACGACTTCCTTGACCGACTCGGCCAACCAGGACAAGGCTCGGCCATCGTCACCGTCGGAGCGCCCGATGCCGCGGCTCGGCTGGACGCAGCAGGCGTGCGGACCGCAGTGCGCGCGGGTCGGGCCAGGGCGTCCTTCCACCTGTACAACGATCAGGCCGACGTCGCCAGAGCTGCGGACGCCCTCGGTCATTGACCACCCGCAGAGTCGTCAGCGGGCCTTGACCTGGAGGAGCTCGCGGGCCTGCGAAGTCGTCATCGGGGGCCGCTGGGCAAGGTCGGCAAAGGCCGCAGCCCGAGCGACGAGCTGCTCGTTGTGCGTGACCGGTACGCCCCGAGCGAGGGTCAGGGTGTCCTCCATCCCGACCCGCAGGTGTCCTCCCTTGGAGAGGGCTGCGAAGGCCACCGCCAAGGTGGATCGGCCGATGCCGGTGGCCGACCAGGACGTGGTCTGAGCCGGAAGTGCCTGCACCGAGGCCACCAGGGCGTCGGCAGTGCCGGGCATGCCGCCGGGCACGCCCATGACGAGGTCGCAGTGGACCCGGCTGCCGAACGGCAGGCCGTAGATCTCGAGCAACCGGTGCAGGGCAGCCACCTGGCCGAGGTCGAACAGCTCGAACTCAGGGACCACCTCGCGCTCCTGCGACAACTCATAGAGCTCTGCGACGAACGGCCACGGGTTCATGAAGACGTCGTTGCCGAAGTTTGTGGTCCCCATCGTGAGTGAGCAGGAGTCAGGCTCGGCGTCCAAGACCTTGAGGCGGTCCTCGAGGGGATCATGCACCGAGCCCCCGCTCGACAGCTGGACGATGAGGTCGGTCCGCTCCCGAACCGCGGCGACGGTGTCGCAGAGGAGGCCAAGGTCGAGGGTCGGCCGATGTTGGGCGTCACGGACGTGAAGATGGATCATGGCGGCGCCCGCCGCCTCGCAGGCAACAGCTGTGTCGACGAGCTCGTCGAGCGTCGTGGGCAGGGCTGGTACGTCGGCCTTCGCCGTCTCGGCACCGGTCGGAGCGACCGTGATCAGGGTCGTCGGGTGGGTCACGGCCGTCATACGGACATCGTGCCAGACCGTTCGCGCACGCGACCGACGGTGAGACCTGATAGGACACTGAGCTTACTCAGCGACGTCTGGTGCGATTTCCGCCTAGACACAGACCTTGACACACTGAAGCGGATATTCTTATCCGTCGCGGCTCTTGTCGCGTCAGCCCTGCGACCTAGAGATGTGCCGTGAGCGAAGAAGAACGCCCATCCTCCGACGAGGGATCCACGACCGACCCCGACGTCGAAGGCGCCGACTCGGGCACTGAGCCCTCCAGCGAGGCAGATACGGGGCCGGGTCAGCCCACGGCTGCCGAACGCAGGGGTTTCCTCAGGCGCCATCTGGTGCTCGTCTCGCTCGCCGCGCTGCTGATAGTGCTGGCGGGCACGGCCGGCAGTTTTCTGTGGTGGCTCAACCATCAGATCGGCGAGATCCCGCGGGCCGAGATGGGCGTCATCGAGGACCCGAAGAAGAACCACAACGAGGGCGGCAGGCCGCTGAACATCCTGCTCCTCGGCGCCGACAACGGCGAGGGTGGCAAGGGTCCGTCGGTTGCGGAGGACCTCGCCGACGGCGAATGGACCCCGTTCGCCCACCGCAGCGACACCATCATGATCGCTCACATCCCGGCAGACCGAAAGTCCGTGCAGCTGGTCTCGATCCCCCGCGACACCTGGTTGCCCATCGACGGCTACCCGAGCGACTCCGAGCGCGCGAAGATCAACGCAGCCTTCGCGTATGGAGGTCCGTCCCTGTCGCTCACGACTGTCGAGCAGCTCACCGGCATTGCCATCGACCACGTTGCGATCATCGACTGGGTCGGGTTCAAGGACCTCACCACCGCTCTCGGTGGCGTCCGCGTGTACATCCCCGAGACGTTCTACGACACCTCCCAGAAGATCACCTGGGAGAAGGGCTGGAACGAGTACGAGGGGCAGGAGGCGCTTGCTTACGTCCGCACCCGGTACGGCCTGGAGAACGGCGACTTCGACCGGATCAAGCGTCAGCAGAACTTCATGCGGGCCACGATGGGCAAGCTCTTGTCGGGCTCGACGACCAGGAACCCGTTCAAGCTGACCAAGGTAGTCGGTGTCGTCACGAAGTACTTGACTGTCGACAAGACGTGGGACACCGACGAGATTCGATCGCTGGCCCTCGACATGCGCGACATCAAGACCAATGACGTCGACTTCGTCACCGCGCCGTTCGGCCGCTACGACACGTCAGCAGACGGTCAGAGCATCGTCAGACTCGCGCCGAAGCAGTCGAAGGACCTGTGGGCAGCCATCGAGGATGACGACATCGAGAGCTATCTCAAGGAGTACCCGGAGGAGAAGCTCGCCGACAAGACATCTGTCGACTAGGCCTGGTCGGCGCCGTGGCGGCCATAGTCGTCGTCCAGGCGCTGGATGTCATCCTCGCCGAAGTAGCTCCCGGTCTGCACCTCGATGAGAACCAGATCCTCGCTCCCGGTGTTCTGGATCCGGTGCGCGGCGCCGACAGGCACGTCGACAGCCGCGCCTTCGCCGACCATCGACCTCTCCCCGTCGAGCGTCACGATCCCAGCGCCTGCGACGATGTACCAGTGCTCGCTGCGTTGCTGGTGCCGCTGGTAGCTGAGCCGCTGCCCCGGGCCGACACAGATCCGCTTCACCCGGAAGCCCTGCCCCTGGTCGACGACCTCGTAGTAGCCCCAGGGACGCTCGTCGCGCTCGATCGCCACAGCCACCCCCCGATCATGCCGTCAAGGCCACGGCCACTCACCGTGGCGTTCCCGGCCAGTGTAGAACGAACCCGACGACCCAGATCGTGGAACTGGTCGTCACCGCCGCCGCGAAGAACCGTCAGAAAGGCGATTCGTCCGACAGGTACGCGAATGAATCGACTGCGGCCAGGCGGACGAATCTCAAGTTCTCGCCGCGCCACCGATTCGTCCGGTTGGGCCACACTCCATTTCCGCGCAGCCGGTCGGACGAATCGGAGGCGTCAGACGCTGATGCGAACCTCTGCAACGCTGCCTCGCGCCGCAGTCACAGTCCGGTCCATCGCCTGCGCCCTCGGTGCAAGCGCCCGAACTGTCCAGTCCCCCGGCGCGGCGAAGAAGCGGAACTGGCCGGTCGCGCTCGTCGGCACCTCCGCGGTGAACTCGCCC
>JACDHG010000087.1 GCA_013821195.1 Propionibacteriales bacterium | reverse complement strand
CCGAACGGCTCAACCCACTCACCGCTGCCGAGGAGGCCGCGCTCGCCGCCGTGAAGGTCGGCCTGGCCGCCCTCGCACTGGGCCCGGTCGGCCCCGGCCGCCTCACGATGGGCGGTGCGATCACCGCTTCGTCCGGGCCGGGCCCCACTGTGCTCAAGCCACGGACCGCCGCGGCCACCAGCCGCCTTGCGCGCTTCCAGCGCACCGCGCGGGGCCGCTGGGTGCTCGGCCTGCCCCGGTACGACGAACCGTGGGCCAGCGGGCCGGGGGAGGACCCGGTGCCGGCCAGGCTGCAGGGCTGGCGCAAGCAGCTACACAACGACCCACGCCACCGTGGTGCTGCCGGTCTCGGCGCCTGGGCAGGCATCGCGTGGCAGGACCGGATCGCGGACGCGGCGGCCGCCCAGGCGGGCGCGATCGCGCTGGCCGCCGAACGCATCCGCAACCTCGGGCTGGGGCTGCAGGCGAGCCGGAGCCAGTGGCAGCGCCGGGTCCCGGACAACCCGGAGCATGCGGTTGCCGTCCTCGCCCCGCTCCTGGGCCGGCTGCCGACCTCGGAGTCGACTACGGCCCTCGACACGCTGTCGGGGCGGACCGCGTGGCTGACCCCTGCTCTGTTCTCATCCGCGGCCCGCCGACTGCTTCGCCCACGCGGGACGATCGCCCGGCACGCAAAGCCCGGCGCCCGTCGTCTGCGCCGGCTCGCCGCCGTGGCCGCTACGACCTGTCCGAAGCCGCCGCTCCCACCCCCCGGGCAACGTGACCTGACCGACCGGCTCCTCGACCCTCAGGCGACGCGGGCCGCCTCCGACGCGCTCCGCGAGAATGCCCGGTCCCTGGTGGCCGAGGCATTCGAGGCCATTGACGAGCACGACCGGCGCCGCAGCTTCCCGAGCCTCGTCATCGACCCGAACATCCCACTCGTCCCTGACGGCGAACCCGACCGGCGCGGCACCGGCACCGGCGACGGCGAACGCGATCCCGACCGTGAGCATCTCGCAGACGTGCTCGGCGAGGTGCCCGAGGAGGTCGTCGACACGGTGGTGGCGGCCGCTCAACCGGTGTCGCGCTGCCGGCCCCTGGAGCCGCCGGTCTGGACCGGCGTGGCGACCGCCGTGGTCAAGGGCATTGACCCGCACGTCAAGCGACCGGTCGTGGTCGACCGGGTACTCGGCGGGATCACGGGCCTGCGCGAGCCGGTTCTCGCGGTCCCGGACTTCGCGCCCGAGCTCGACATCCCACTCTGGTCGTTCCTGCGCGACAACGCCCCCGACTGGCTGTTGCCCGGCGGCGGCGACGTACCGCTGGACCGGGTCATGGCGATGGTGACCAACAACGAGTTCGTCGACGCATTCATGATCGGCGCCAACCAGCAGACGCTGGCCGAGCTGCGGCGTCGCAACATCCCGGTGACCACCGGCTGGACGCCGCTGCGCCGGTTCTGGCAGCGCGTCGACGCCGAGGGGCCGGTCACAGACATCCAGCCGGTGCTCGACCTGCTCACCGAGCCCGCTCCCGGCCGGCCCCGGTGGCCCGAGGGCACCCCGCTCGGTGACCGTACGCACCAGCGTGACGGCGCCACCTCGCAGCTGATCATCCTGCTGCACACCGAACTGTTCCGGCGTTATCCCGCCACACAGGTCTACCTGGTCGAGAACCCGGGCGGCGCCGACACCTGGGGTGACCCGCCGGCAGTGGGCGACCCCACCACCCACGTCCAGCCGATCCTCGGCGGAGCCCTCGAGCCCGAGCTGGTGTTCTTCGGCTTCCCGCTCTCGCCCCAGGAGGGCACGAGGTACTGGCTGGTGCTCGAGGAACCACCGCCCGGTTTCCGGTTCCGGGCCCCTACCGCGGCAGAACGCCAGCTCGGCAACGGCGGTCGCTACGCCGCGAGCACCCTCGACCCACCCGTGCGCGCCTTCTTCGGGAATCTGCTGTGAATGCCAGCGTCGTCCGGGACGAGATCACCGCGGTCCGCGAGAAGCTGGTAGCCGTCGAGCAACAGCTCCGCGACACGTTCAAGGCCCTCAACGCCATCCCCGACTGGCTGCGGGTCGGCGACCCCGACCGGTTTGCCCGTCCGGCCGACCGACGCAAGGCGAAGCGGGCCGACGACCTCCGCGCTCAGGCCGAGGACCTTGCCCACGAACAGGTGGTCCTCCGGTCACGCCTGGACGACCTTGACACCGCCATCTCGGGCTTTCCGACGGACTCGTCGTACGGTGTCGTGCTGCCGGTGCGCCTTGAGACCCGATTCACCCGACCCCGACCGGGAGCCGCTCCCGGCAGCCGGGACGCCCGCTGGAAGCTGCGAGTCCGGGTCGAACCGGACCCGATCGCGATGCCCGTGCCTCCGAGCGACCCGACCCGGCGCGAGGCCGATCTGGTCGTGCGCTGCTGGAACGACGCCAAGGGTGACCTGTCCACCGAGGCCGGCGGCCGCGCGTTCCAGACGTTGGGTCGCCGGGTCGGCCTGGCGCGCGCCGCCTGGCTCCGGCGTGCCGTCCCTGTCGACCGCCGCACCGGCGGCGGCTTCGAGACGGTCGAGGACTATCCCGCCAGCACCACCGTTCCTCCGCCGCTGGTCGGTCTGCCGCACCGGCTGGAGATCTGGGGCGGCCCGGCCGACGATCCGCGTCGACTCCTGCGCCTGACAGCCAACCGCCAGGCCATCGCCGCCCAGGCCGGGCTGCACGCGGTCAAGCCGATGCGCGACGGGCGGATCCCTCGTACCTGGTGGAACTCCTACGAAGCGGCGCGCCGGGTAGGGCTGGCCGGCGAGATCGTGCTGGGCGAGGAGCGACCGGCACTCGACGTCCTGATGTGCGTCGGACTCTGCGAACCCGGTAGGAAGCCGTCGCCGAGAGAGGTCTTCGTCGCCCATGCCCGCGCCGGGCGTCTGGGCACCCTCCCCCCGCTCAGTCCCACCAACACCGTCGCCGGTGTGCCGGCAGCCGACACCGGCAAGGACCCGAAGGCCTGGCTCGAGATGGCACGGCTGCCGAAGACGACCGCCGGCGGACTGTCCGACGTCCTCACCGGGGATGCGCTGCTGACCGGGGTACTGACCCCCGACCTCGACCGGCACCGCGCGGCCAGGGCGCTCGTGCGGGCGTTGTGGCCGGTGCTGTGGCAACGCAGCCTCAAGGACCTCGCCGGTCTCGGTGAGGAGATCTTCCGACTCGGCAGCTACGCCGGGCGCAACCTGCATCCCTTCGGACCCTTTCCGGTGCTCCGCATCGCAGACCTGCCGTACGGCGTCCTGCCCATCGCGGACTACGACCGGATGGTGGCGCGAGGCGAGCCGCTGCCCAGGCTCGAGCGAGCGGTCCTGCGAGCCGTCGACCACCTGACACCGGCGCTCGTGGCCGCAGCCGGTCCGGAGCCGGCCCTCGTCGGCGGAGACGAAGAAGCGATCCTGAGGGTCCTGAGCAAGGTCCCGACCGCGCGCGAGTACGGCTCCCGCAGTCATCCCGCCACCGTATTGATGGCTGCCCTGATCGCCTCGTTCGGCGGCCCCTCACCCACCGAGACGGTGTCGGCGTGGGAGGAGCAGGCCGCGCTCTTCCGTGAGTTGCTGCCTGTCCCTCCGGCTCGCCGCCACTCACCCGCCTTCCACGTCGAGCCGTGGCCGCACAAGACGTCACCGGAGTGGCGCGAGGTCCTGCAACGCCTTCTCGACGCCCGGTGGGAGGAACTTGCGACGAAGAGCGATGGGTCCGGGTTCTGGGGCGGCGGCGACGAGCTGCCGATCCACCCTCTGGCGCGGCTGGTGCGCCAGGCGCTGCTGCTGACCATGGTCGAGGCGGGTCGGCTCGGCACCCTCACGTCGCCGCCGCAACCGCCGGGATACCTGGTGCCGCTGAGCGAGCCGGACAGGATGGCCGTGGATGCCCAACTGGTGGACGAGGACGGGCCGGTCTTCGAAGTGCCCGGCCAGACCGCAGAACTCGTCGCGGAGGGGGTGGACCGGCTGCCGCGGCGCGACGCCGTCGTCCACCAGTTCGAGGACGTCCGGCAGGCGGTCCGCGAACTGGTGGACTCCGACCCGGTCGCCGTCGAGTCGGTGCTCAACGGCGTGCTGGACTCCGCCGGGCACCGCCTGGACGTGTGGTACACGGCGATCGCGCACCGGCGCCTGCGGCAGCTCCAGGCGCTCCGGGCGACACCCGTGCTGGGCGCCTACGGGTGGGTCGACGACCTGCGCCCCGCCGACGACCCGACCCCGCCGACGACTGCAGGGCTGCTGCATGCCCCCGGCTACCCGCAGGCCCTGACCGCGGCGCTTCTGCGCGACCACGCCGTGCACGACACCGACGACGAACGGTGGAAGCTCACCCTGGACTCCGCGACCGTGCGGCTGGCCTCCGAGCTGGCCGATCAGGTGCGCTCCGGCACCCACCTCTCCGAGGTGCTCGGCCGCGAGATCGAACGCAGGTTCCCGGCACCAGGACGGGTGATGAGCCTGCGGCGGCAGTACGCCGCGCGACCGGAGTGGGAGGGTCGCCGGGTCTGTGACGGCCAGCTGGTCCTCGACGACGCGCGCAACCATCCCGACCGGCTCCCCGGCTGGCTGGACCGGAAACAACTGCGCGACCTGCTCGACGCGATCGACGCCTACGCCGACATGCTCGTCGCCGACGCCCTACACGCGGTGGTCGAGGGTCGCACCGACGCAGCCGCCGATGCCCTCGAGGCTTCCGCAGGGCTCGGTGCACCTCCCGAGCTGCGGCTGTTGCGCACGCAGCGTGAGGGCGCCACGGTACAGACCGACGTACTGTTTGCGATCCCGTGGCAGAAGTCGTGGGAGTCCACCACCATCACGGCTTCGACCTCGCCCGTCACGGTCGCGGACCCGGCGTTTGCCCGCTGGCTGACCCGCGAGCTGGGTCGTACGTCCGCGGTGACCTGGACGGACCGCGACCGCCCAGCGCGACACGTGAGCCTGTCCAGGCTCCACCTGACCTTGGCGGACACATTGATGTACTCAGCCGACGCATTGGACGACCTGGCCCGCAGCCGGCTCGACCACGCCGGCCGCCTGGGCGGCACCGCACACGAGACCCTTGCCCAGGTGACGAGGCTGGCGTCCCTGCTGGGAGCCCGAACGCCCGAGGGGGCACTCGCGGAGCAGCAGCTGCGCTCACGGCTGGGCAGGCTGCGCGCAATGGCGAAAGATCTCGCTCAGGATCTGGCCTCGCCTCCGCCACCCGGACCGAAGCGCCGAAGACTCATCGAGCGGACCCGCCGATGGGGGCTCCCAGTGGACATCGCGTCCGCGAGGGTCGAGCTGGCTCAGCGCCGCAAGATCGGCACAGGTGACGCCAAGGCGCCCGCCGAGGAGGTCGCACGGCGGATCCGGCAGTTGGTCCCGACCCTGGCGCCGCTGCCGTTGGTCTGCCCGCGCACGCTCCCACAGGTGTTCGGCCACCGGGAGGTGCTGACCGACTGGTTGCCGGTGATGGCTGCCGTCCGCCCGCCGATGGCGAAACTCGAGGCGGCCGCGTTGCTGAGCGACCAGCAGTGGGCCAGCGCCACCAGTGACCGACGAGACGACCCGTGGGCCGCGCCCGAACCCGACAGGCACGGCGTCTCGACCGACCAACACCTGACCGTCGTCGTGGGACCCGGTCTCGGCACGCGGCCCGGCCGCCCGGTGGGGGTCGTACCCCTGGACGCCTGGGGTGAGACCGTGCCGGCGCCGCGGCACACCAGCTGGACCGCGTTCGGGTACGACGCCCCGCGGGCTCGCGCCCCACAGGCCGTGCTGGTCGTCGTACCCGCCGACACGGAGTCCCCGCTCGACCTCGCCCAGGTGCGCGGCGCCGTGCTCAAGGCTCGACAGCTCGCACGGGTCCGGTCGAGCACCGGCCAGACACCCGACGGGGTGTTGGTCGGGCTGCCGCTGGGCGTGGTCGAGGCCGTCGGAGACGCGGCGGCCACGTTGACCCAGGAGGAGCCGTGACGATGATCGTCGAGTGGCTACGCCGCCTCGAACCGGTGCCGCCGCACGGCGACCTCGAGCGCGGGTTCCGGCAGGAGGTCGCCGATCCGCTCTGGATGTTGGGGCGCCAGTGGCAGCTCGGCGAGCACACCGGCGAGGACGCCGGTGCGCCGGTCGGTGTGACGATGTCGGTGTCGCACACGCCGATCGAGCCGCTCGACGGACTGAACCCGACCCGGGTACCCGCGGAAGCCATCATCGAGGGAAATGCCGCGGACTGGTGGACGATCGGACGGCGGATCCGGGTCGGCCGTGTCATCGCCCGCTCCCTCAGCGCCCAGCAGCGCTCCGCGGTGGCCTTCGCGGGCGATCTGCCAGCGCCGTACGGCAGGGCGTTCGAGGGAATGGTCGACGGACGCGAAGCCTGGCGCCGCAAGCTGATCGCTGCCGACCACCCGGCACTCGATGGGTTCCGGCCGCAGCGGCGTGACCACTGGGACTCGTCGAGGATGCGGTACGACGCGACGTTCCGCGCCGGGCGCAGTCGCCTGACGGTGAAGAACCACAGCGGTAGCGAGGTCGACTGGTACACCGCCGACGCCGACCAGCCTCTCGGCCGGCTCCCGAAGGCCACGCGGGTCGAGGTGATCCCGATGAGGCTGCAGTACCCCGGCGCCCCGCTGCCCCGCGTCTGGCAGATCGAGGACCACGCGGTCGACATCGGCGGCTACCCACCGGATCGGTCACACCTCGCGACAGCGCTACTCATCGAGCTGGTGACCGACCACGCCGGCGACTGGTTCGTCGCGCCGGTACCGGCGCCGTCCGGGCGGTCCAAGGCCCCGGGCATGGGTGCCGTGGTGACCCTTGCCGATGTGAAGGTCCGCAACAGCTTCGACGAGGTCGACACGCTCCTGGTCCCGCCCGGCGAGGGTGACGACCCAGCCGGACCGGACGAGCCGACCGGACCTTGGTCGCTGTTCCGCACCCGTGGCCTGGGCCGGTCCAGCCTGGTGCTGTGGCCGACTGCAGCGACGCCGATCACCGGACCGGTGCTCGACGACATCGTCTTCGGAGTCGACGAGGACGCCAACCTGATGTGGGCAGTCGAGGAGCGCGTCGACGGCCTGCCACTCGCCTCCGGCGCCGAGGCCCGACAGGCGCTCGCCGACGGCCGCTCCACCGGTTCGCGCGAGTTCCGCTGGCTGCCGACGAGCACGTTGCCGCCGCACTGGCACCCCTACCGAGGTGTCCCGATCAACGCGCCCACAGTCTTCGAGCAGGGCCTCGTCGCCAACTTCTCCACAGGCACCCCGAAGCCGCGGCCGGGCCCCTTGTCCGACCTGATCCGCAGCACGCCGAGCAAGGGTCACCTGCTCGACCTGCACGCCGTCCCCTACCAGGGGCTCCGGCTCGAACGGCGCTACATGCTGGCCCGCTGCACCGACGGCAGGCCGGCCTTGTGGCGTCAGCGCCGTACGGTGCCGTTGCTCGCGCCGCCCGCCTCACACCTGCGCTTCGACGTGATCCGGGAGGCGCCGGTCGAGGAGTGAGAGCGCTGAGCGGGTCGCCTTGCCGTCGCCACGAGCCGACGCCTAGGCTCTGGCGTCGAGTCGAGTTGTCGACGTGGCACGCGGCGAACATCTGCCGTGACTTCGGGACCGGGGAGAGTGAGCACGAGTGAACGACTCGACCGGGGGACCGCAGGAGCCGTCGCTGTTCGGTGACGAGGTCCCCGGTCGCAGGCTGGCACCGGTCGACGGAGGCGACGACACGGTCGGCCCCACCGGACGTCCGATGCCGCACTTCTCGCAGCCGCCACCGCTGACCACCCACGGATCGGCCACCGTCATCGCGATGTGCAACCAGAAGGGCGGCGTCGGCAAGACGACGACCACCATCAACCTGGGCGCGGCGCTGGCCGAGCTCGGCCGCAAGGTGCTGCTCGTCGACTTCGACCCGCAGGGGTCGCTGTCGGTCGGTCTGGGGTTCAACCCGCACGAGCTCGACCTCACGGTCTACAACCTGCTGATGCAGCGGGACGTCACGCTGACCGACGTCATCTGCAAGACCGACGTCGACGGCATGGACCTCGTACCCTCCAACATCGATCTGTCGGCCGCCGAGGTGCAGCTGGTCAACGAGGTCGCCCGCGAACAGACGCTGTCGCGGGTGCTCGCGCCCGCGCTCGCCAACTACGACGTCATCCTGATCGACTGCCAGCCCTCGCTCGGCCTGCTCACGATCAACAGCCTCACCGCCTCCGACGGCGTCATCGTGCCGCTGGAGTGCGAGTACTTCGCGCTGCGCGGCGTGGCACTGCTCAAGGACACCATCGACCGCGTCACCGAGCGACTGAACCCGCGCCTGCAGATCATCGGCCTGCTGGGGACGATGTACGACGGACGCACCCTGCACGGTCGCGAGGTCATGCAGACGCTTGTCGACGGCTGGGGCGAGACCGTCTTCCACACGGTGATCCGGCGGACCGTCAAGTTCTCCGACTCCACCGTCGCCGGGGAGCCCATCCTGTCGTACGCCTCGACCTCGACTGCCGCGGCGTCCTACCGTCAGCTCGCACGGGAGGTGTGGGCCCGTTGTCACGCCGTGTGAGGGTGCCCGGCGCCGAGGAGCTGTTCCGTCCCACCCAGCCCGAGACCGAGCCGGTGCCAGAGCCGGAGGAAGCACCCGTCGAGCATCCGGGGCGCCGGGCCAGCAGTGGTCGGGTCAAGCACGAGGAGAAGATGACCGTCTACATCAGCGCCGAGGAGCTGATGGACCTCGACCACGCCCGCCTCGACCTGCGCCGCGTGCTCGGCGCCGCGGTCGACCGTGGGCGGGTCGTGCGTGAGGCGGTGGCCATCGCGTTGGCAGACCTCGACGACCGCGGTCCGGACTCCGATCTCGTACGTCGGCTCAGCCGGTCGTGACCTCGACCGACGCGACGTCGTCGGAGCCGACTGCGCATGCGGAGTTCGCTGTCCACCTCGACAACTTCGAGGGGCCCTTCGACCTGCTGCTCGGCCTGATCGCAAAGCACCGGCTGGACATCGCCGAGATCGCGTTGTCGCAGGTCACCGTCGAGTTCCTGGCGTACACCAAGCAGCTGGGCGCACGCGGCGACCTCGAGCAGACCACGCAGTTCCTGCTGGTGGCCTCGACCCTGCTCGACCTCAAGGCCGCTCGGCTGCTGCCGAAGGCCGAGGTGGAGGACGAGGACGACCTCGCCCTGCTCGAGGCGCGTGACCTGCTGTTCGCGCGGCTGCTGCAGTACCGCGCGTTCAAGGGCATCGCCGCGCTGCTGAAGCAGAGGTGGGAGGATCAGCAGCGCCGCTACCCGCGTGCCGTCGGTCTGGAGCCCCGGTTCGCCGCGTTGCTGCCGGAGGTGCTCATCAGCCTCACCGCGGAGGACTTCGCCGAGCTCGCCGCAGGCGCCCTCACACCGAGACCGCAACCGCTGGTGTCGGTCAGCCACGTGCACGCACCGGCGGTGAGCGTCCGCGAGCAGGCCGCGGTGATCGTGGACCGGTTGCGCCGTTCGCCGTCCCTGTCGTTTCGTGCCCTGGCCGGTGACGCCCCCGACACGCTGACCA
>JACDHG010000245.1 GCA_013821195.1 Propionibacteriales bacterium | reverse complement strand
AGACTGTCTCGAGCCGGATGCTCCCTGTGCGGGAAGGACGGTCCGCGGGCAATGACGGGTCGTCCGGACTGTTCACCTCGACAACGTCGTAAACTCAGGCCGGTGAGCACCCAACTGAGCCCCGGCGTCGAGACGATCGAGGACCGCCGCACCGAGGAGTCGCTCGACGAAGGCGACCACGACCGCTTCAGCCACTACGCGCAGAAGGACAAGCTGACCGAGGCGATGGTGATGGGCACGCCCGTGGTCGCGCTCTGCGGCAAGGTGTGGGTTCCGAGCCGCGACCCGAAGAAGTATCCCGTCTGCCCTGCTTGCAAAGAGGTCTGGGAGTCTTTGTCGCGCGGCGACGCCGGCGGAGACGACAGCTGAGCGCCGCGTCGAGCGGCAGTCCCACCGCGCAAGGCCAGGTGCCTGGTTGACCACGACCACGCGCGAGACCTCTGCCGGTCCCTTCCACCGCGACTACCGCCTCGTCTCGATCGGTATCTTCGGCCTCGTCGCCGGTATCGCGTTCGAGTTCATGGCGGTGGCGACTGCGCTGCCCGTCGCTGCCCGTGAGCTCGGTGGTCAGGCGCTCTACCCGTGGGCGCTGACCGGCTTCCTGGCCGGTGTGATGTTCGCGAACGGCGTCGCCGGTGAGGTCTGCGACCGCGTCGGCCCCCGGCTGCCCCTGATCGTCGGCGCTCTGACGTTCGCGGCCGGGCTGGTCCTGTCGGGGCTGAGCCAGACGATGCCGATGCTCATCGGCGGTCGCGTGGTGCAGGGGCTGGGGGCTGGGGTCACGATCGTTGCCGTGTACGTCGTCATCGGTCAGTGCTATCCCGACACCACCCGCCCTCGCGTCATGTCGTTGATCTCGACGGCGTGGGTCGTGCCGTCGGTGGTCGGGCCGTTCATCGCGGGCGGGCTCACGGAGCTCGTGTCGTGGCGCTGGGCGTTCTTGTCCCTCGTGCCGCTGATGCCGATCACGCTGGCCGTCGTGCTGCCGAGCCTTGGGAAGAGCAAGCCGACCGGCACCCGTCGTCCCGGCCGGGTGTGGTTGGCCGCCTCCATGGCTCTCGGCGCGACCGCATTGCAGTGGGCCGGCATCCAGGGCGAGGACAAGCGGTGGCTGTCGGCCGCGGCCGTCGGGATCGGCGGCATGGTGCTGCTGCTCACGTCAGCCCGCAGGCTCTTCCCGCCCGGCACGCTGCGGCTGCGTCGCGGGTTGCCGTCGGTGATCGCCTTTCGCGGCGTGATGGCTGGGGGATTCTTCGGCGCGCAGGCGTACGTCTCCTTGATGCTCATCGAGCACCGCGGCGTCAGTCCGACGATCGCCGGGCTCTCTGTGGCGGGCACGGCGCTGGGGTGGTCGGCGGGTGCGTACTTCCAGGGGCGGCCCCGGCTGCGCATCCCGCGAAGCGGTCTGGTCACTCGGGGCGCGGCCGTGACGGCGCTCGGTGTCCTCGTGACCGGCTCCGCGTCGATCGCCACCGACACGGTCGTGTTCCCGGTCTGGCTAGCCGGGCTCGGCTTGCTTCTCGGGGGAGTGGGCATGGGGTTGTCGATGGCGAGCAACGCCGTCTTGTTGTTCGACTACTCACCGCCGGAGGATCGCGGAGCGAACTCGGCGGCGATCCAGATGAGCGACTCACTGGGCGGTCTGCTCGTGATCGGTGCGGCTGGAGTCGTGTATGCCGCCTGGCGCGACACCTGGCCGCCCACCCAGCTCTTCTTGGCCATCTTCGCCTTGGCGGGGCTGGTGATGGTGCTGGCCAACGTCGTGGCGCGACGGGTGCGCCGACCCACCTGAGCCGACTTGTCAGGACGCCGGCCGCCTAGAGGTGTCCACCACGCCCTGACAAGTGGGCGGCTTCGGCGACGAGCGGCAGCATCCGGTGCTGGATCTGACTGGTCAGCGAGATCATCGTCGCGGAACGCTCGATGCCTGGGTATGACACGACGGTGTCGAGAACGCGCTGCAGGTCGGTGTTTGACCGGGCCACCACACGGCACCACAGGTCACCGGGTCCGGTGACCGTGTGGGCCTCGACGACCTCGGGGATCAGCGCCAGGTGGTCGCCGACGGGGTCGTGGCCCTCCCCCTGGCGAATCTCAAGCGTGATGAACGCAGTCACCGGGTAGCCGAGCGCCTCGGCGTCGAGCTCTGGTCCCCAGCCGCGTACGACGCCCGAGCGCTCGAGCCGGTCGAGGCGGGCCTGCACGGTGCCGCGGGCGACCGCGAGCCGCCGCGACGCCTCGAGCACCCCGATCCGGGGCTCGTCGGCGAACAACACCACGATCTGGGCGTCAAGGCGGTCGATCGTCATCCCCACTCCTTCCAGGTCGCAGGGACGACGTCGCGTGCGGGTGTGCACGATGAGTGTGGTCAGACTGCGGGTATAGACCAGAGGCTGGCACTTTACGATGGACAGGCTGCATAGCTGCCAGGCCCACTGTTGCGCACCCTGCTCGATGTGGTCAAGATGCCAACATGAGCCAGACACTGACGCCAGAAGAAGTCCGGGCCGACCTCACCCTCGATCAGCTCAAGCAGCTGGTCGGGTTTGTCGCCCACGACGAGTCGAAGGACCCGTTCCCCGTCACTGCCTTGGACGCCGTCGTCTTCGTGGTCGGCAACGCGACCCAGACCGCGCACTTCTACCAGCTGGCGCTCGGCATGGAGCTCGTTGCCTATGCCGGTCCGGAGACAGGTGTGCGCGGCCACAAGACCTTCGTGCTCGAGTCAGGCTCCGCCCGCTTCGTGGTCAAAGGAGGCGTCTCGCCGGACAGCGACCTCCTCGACCACCACCACCGCCACGGCGACGGCGTCGTCGACCTCGCGCTCGAGGTCCCTGACGTCGACAAGTGCATCGAGCACGCCCGCACGATGGGCGCCACCATCCTCGACGAGCCGCACGACGTCTTCGACGACCACGGCACCGTACGGATGGCGGCCATCGCGACGTACGGCGAGACCCGACACACCCTGATCGACCGCAGCAGGTACGACGGTCCCTACCTCCCCGGCTTCGTCGCGAGGCAGACAACCGTGACCCGGCCGGAGGGCCACCCCAAGCGCCTCTTCCAGGCGGTGGACCACTGCGTCGGGAACGTCGAGCTCGGCCGGATGGACGACTGGGTCACGTTCTACAACAAGGTCCTCGGCTTCGTGAACATGGCGGAGTTCATCGGCGACGACATCGCCACCGACTACTCCGCGCTGATGTCGAAGGTCGTGTCCAACGGCAACCATCGGGTGAAGTTCCCCCTCAACGAGCCGGCCGTCGCCAAGCGGAAGAGCCAGATCGACGAGTATCTCGAGTTCTACGGAGGCGCCGGCTGCCAGCACATCGCGCTCGCCACCGGCGACCTCCTCGCCACGGTCGACCAGCTGCGTGCCAACGGCGTCGAGTTCCTCGCCACTCCCGACTCGTACTACGACGACCCCGAGCTGCGCGAGCGCATCGGGAATGTGCGCGTCCCCATCGATGAGCTGAAGCCGCGCGCCATCCTCGTCGACCGCGACGAGGACGGCTACCTGCTGCAGATCTTCACCAAACCGATGGGCGACCGCCCCACGGTGTTCTACGAGTTCATCGAGCGGCACGGGTCGCTCGGCTTCGGCAAGGGCAACTTCAAGGCGCTGTTCGAGGCGATCGAGCGCGAGCAGGACGCACGCGGCAACCTGTAGCAGGCTGAGCCCCGAACGCAGGTCGGCCCTGTATGCCGATGAGAAACGTGGCGG
>JACDHG010000244.1 GCA_013821195.1 Propionibacteriales bacterium | reverse complement strand
CGTCGTCGACGCCATGATCGGGCAGGACGCCGTCGCGACCGCTCAGGCGTTCCTCGACGGCGTCGGTTTCACGGGTGTCGTCTTGTCCAAGCTCGACGGTGACGCCCGCGGCGGCGCCGCCCTCTCTGTCGCCCAGGTGACGGGCCGCCAGGTGATGTTCGCCTCCAACGGCGAGAAGCTCACCGACTTCGACGTCTTCCACCCCGACCGGATGGCATCTCGCATCCTCGGGATGGGCGACATGCTCACGCTGATCGAGCAGGCGGAGAAGGTCTTCGACGCCGACCAGGCGGCGACGGCAGCTGCCAAGCTGCAGGGCAAGGGCGGCGACTTCACACTCGACGACTTCCTGCAGCAGATGGAGGCCGTCCAGAAGATGGGCTCGATCTCCAAGATCATGGGAATGATCCCGGGGATGGCCCAGTTCAAGGACCAGCTGGCCAACTTCGACGACCGTGAGATCGACCGCATCCGCGCCCTGATCCTGTCGATGACGCCGAGCGAGCGCACCAACCCGAAGATCATCGACGGTTCACGGCGGGGACGTATCGCCAAGGGCGCGGGGCGCTCGGTGAGCGACGTCAACCAGCTCGTCGACAGGTTCTTCGAAGCCCGCAAGATGATGATGTCGATGGCCAGCGGCGGTGGCATGCCGGGGATGCCAGGTCTTCCCGGGATGGGCGGCAAGCGCACGAAGGCGCGCCAGCAGGCGGCCCAGGGCCGCAAGAAGCGCGGCTCCGGCAACCCGGCCAAACGAGCGGCAGAGAAACGCAGCGTCACGTCGGCGCCTGCACAGCAGCCCGACAACGGTGCCGCGGCCTTCGGGTTCGGTAAGGGCTCGTCGTCCCCCGAGCATCCGGAGGGTTTCGAGCTGCCGAAGAACATCAAGGACCTGCTCTGAGGTGCACGACCCAGGAAGGCCGATGTGCCCCGGGTTCGACTATCTCTGCTGGCCGCGGTGCAGCCGGACGTTGACCCTGTGCCGATCCCACAGGTATGTCTCGGTGTCCACGTCGAAGGACAGCTGACGGAAGTACTGCGTGGCGACCACGACGGAGTACGGTCGTCCGAGGCAGCTGCGCGACACCGACGCACGCCAGACGTCGGCCGCGAAGTCGACGCTCGCCTCGACCGCCCGGCATCCGGTGTCCGACATGTCAGCAGGGTTGTCGCCGACAAGCAGCAGCGGGCGGTTGAGCCTGTCGTCACTGGTCCCGTTCGCCGACCGTATCTGGTACTGGCGTGCCTCACCTCCCTTGAAAGCTCGTACCGGTGCGCGCAGCTGCATGTCGGCACGTCTGATGAGGTCGGCGTACCTCACGACGACATACACGCGACGGTCGCCGTGGGTCGCCTGGATCGAGACGATGTCTCCGTCTCGATGGCGAGGACGGTCCACACGGTCTGTCGTCCCGTCCGGGTTCTCGGTGACGCGTTCGACGTCGCCGCGCGAGTCAGCCTCGCGCTTGAGCTGGGCGGATGAGCTTGTCGCACCCGGCAGCGCGGTGGCGGCGATGAGAGCGCCCGCAACCATTGCCGTCGTGAACCTGGTCATGTTTCCCCCTGTTCCTCAGTGTGACTTCCCACCCTACGGCGGTTGTCGGCTTTGGAGGACATATCAACACCACCGCGAGCCAGTGACCCCAAGGACCGCTCCTGTGCGCAGCGCACCGCCCATCTGCGAGGCCGTTCCGGGCCGCCGCCCGCACCAGGAGTCCTGATGTCCTACCCCTCGCCCCCACCCGCTGACCGACCGGCGTCCGCCAGTGCCGGGACCGCACCATCCTCCGTCCGCACCGCAGCCCTGCTCGTCTACGCGCTTGTCGGGCTCGCCGTCATCCGCACGATCATTGCGATCGTTGCGGAGGACACGCTCATCGATGCTTACGTCGAGTCCGGGGACAGCAGCGTCAACACTGAGTTCGCACGCGATGCTGCCCCGGCCTACATCCCCATCGCCATCGGGTCCCTGGTGATCTTCGGCGGGCTCATGTTGCTGACCGCGTACTTCTTTACCATGGGGAAGAGTTGGGCGCGCATCACTGCCATCGTCATCTGCGTCCTGGGCGTGCTCGTTGGCCTGGTGAGCTTCCTGCAGCCGGCACCGGTCTGGTACCAGCTCCTCGGCGTCCTGTCGGGCCTGCTGTCCCTCGGCGTCATCGTCATGCTTCTGCGCGCCGATGCGAGGGCGTTCTCCAGCGCCCACTGAGCGGGCCAGCCTCACTGCCGAGCCGGCGGCTTCCGAGCATGACGCCGCCGTCCGTACGGAGGTCCGGGCAGGTGAGGCCGGTCGGGTAGCGTCGCGCGCATGAGTTCCGCCCTTGTCGTCGCGGGGATCGTGCTTCCTTCGGGCGTTCCCAGAGACCTGTACGTCGTCGACGGCCACATCACGTACGAGCCAGTCGCGGATGCCGAGCGCGTCGCCGAAGGCTGGATCGTCCCTGGGCTCGTCGACGCGCATTGCCATGTGGGCCTCGATGAGCACGGGCCGGTCTCCGACGAGGAGGCAGAGCGCCAGGCCCTGGCGGACCGTGATGCGGGCACCCTCCTCATCCGCGATGCCGGCTCTGCCGCCGACACCCGCTGGATGGATGAGCGAGACGACCTGCCCCGGATCATCCGGGCCGGTCGGCACCTGGCCCGCCCTCAGCGCTACATCCGCAACTATGCCCACGAGATCGAGCCGGCCGAGCTGCCGGCCTACGTCGCGCGGGAAGCCCAACGCGGTGATGGCTGGGTCAAGCTTGTCGGCGACTGGATCGACCGCGACGTGGCCGACCTTGCGCCCTGCTGGCCGCTCGACGTACTGCGTGCAGCCATCGACACCGCCCACGCGCATGGCGCTCGAGTCACCGCCCACTGTTTCGGGGAGGAGTCGCTGCCCGACCTCTTCGAGGCGGGGATCGACTGCATCGAGCACGGCAGCGGCCTCACCACCGACCTCATCGACCAGATGGTGGCAAAGGGCATCGCGCTCGTCCCGACGGTGAGACAGCTCGAGAACTTCCCAAGGTACGCCGCCGCGGGCGAGGCTCGCTTCCCGGCGTACGCC
Organism: Propionibacteriales bacterium; assembly: GCA_013821195.1. Lineage (GTDB taxonomy): Bacteria > Actinomycetota > Actinomycetes > Propionibacteriales > Nocardioidaceae > JACDHG01. The sequence goes on along the minus strand of JACDHG010000244.1, from coordinate 723 downwards.
GCCCGCATGCGAGAGATGTTCGACCGGCGCAAGGAGGTGCTCGGATCCGCCCACGAGGCAGGAGTCGCCATCTATGCGGGCACCGACGCCGGCGGGGTGCTTCCGCACGGGCTGATCGCCGAGGAGGTCCGAGAGCTTGCCGGCATCGGCATGAGCGCGGCCCAAGCGCTCGGCGCCGCCTCCTGGCACGCGCGGCCGTGGCTCGGTCGTCCCGGCGGCAACCTCGATGAGGGTGATCCGGCCGACTTCGTCGTGTACGACGCCAATCCTCTCGACGACCTCGCCGCGATCTCTCACCCCAGCCGTGTCGTGCTGCGCGGGGTCGTCATCAGCTGAGGGCGCGCCGCCCGGCCGGTGGAGGCCGACAAGGCATGGGTCTGGCAGGTTGCCACCCCCCGAGGGAGGAGCCGCTAGAGCGGAGGCGGGCGCGGATCAACGCCGCTCGAATGACCACGCGCGCGACTGAGACGCGCGGCGTGCGCGTCCTGCGCGCGACGTTTGCCGCCAGGTGTCGGAAGACGTACGGCAGGAGCGTTCTGTGCGTGACGTTTGCCGCCAGGTGTCGGAAGACGTACGGCAGGAGCGTTCTGTGCATGTCGTTTGCCGCCAGGTGTCGGAAGACGTGAGCGGGAGGCGCCTTTGTCTGCCCGGCCAGTAGAGAGGGGGTCAGGTCGTCCCTGGCTCGAGCCTCGCCCCAGGTGCGAGCCTCGCGCCCGCGGCGAT
>JACDHG010000086.1 GCA_013821195.1 Propionibacteriales bacterium | reverse complement strand
TTCGGAGTTCGCAGCCAGAACCTGGCCGAGAAAGCCATCGCTGCAGGCTTCTGGGAGCGTGAGATCTCGCCGGTCGTGCTGCCGGACGGCGCGGTGGTGAGCCAGGACGACGGGCCGCGCGCCGGCGTCACCTACGAGGCCGTCTCCCAGCTGAAGCCGGTCTTCCGCCCCGACGGCGTGGTCACAGCGGGCAACTGCTGCGCGCTCAACGACGGGGCCGCAGCGGTCGTCGTCATGAGCGACACGAGGGCCGCCGAGCTGGGGGTGGTACCACTGGCGCGGATCGTCAGCACGGGCGTCAGTGCACTGTCCCCAGAGATCATGGGCCTCGGCCCGGTCGCGGCGAGCGAGCAGGCGATGACGCGCGCCGGTATGACGATCGACGACGTCGACCTGGTGGAGATCAACGAGGCCTTCGCAGCCCAGGTCGTGCCGTCGTACCACGATCTCGGCATCGACATCGACAGGCTCAACGTCAACGGAGGAGCGATCGCGGTCGGTCACCCGTTCGGCATGACCGGTGCCCGCCTCCAGGCAACGATGCTCAACTCTCTCGACTTCCACGACAAGACCACCGGCCTGATCACGATGTGTGTGGGCGGTGGCCAGGGCATGGCCATGATCGTCGAGCGCCTCTGAAGCCTGGCGCCCCGACGCACGTCAGGCTACGTCGGCCTGCAGGACAGCCTCGATCGCGATGACGATGCTGACCTTGTCACCGATCACCATCTTGTCGCCCTCGAGCGGGATGTTGAAGTTGACGCCCCAGTGCTTGCGACTGATCGTGGTGGTGCCCTCGAACCCGACCCGGCTATTGCCCCAAGGGTCTGAGCCAGCGCCGAGGTACTCGAGCTTCAGGTCGACGGGCTTCGTGACGTCCTTGATGGTGAGGTCACCGGAGGCGACCAGGTCGCCATGCTCTTCTCGGACCGAGGTGCTGCGGAAGGTCATCTTCGGATGGGACTCCACGGAGAAGAAGTCGCTCGAGCGCAGGTGGATGTCGCGGTCGTCGTTACGCGTGTCGACCGAGCTGAGGTCGATCGTGGCCGTGACGGAGGAGCTCAGCGCGTCGTCGGCGATGACCAGCTCGCCTTCGAACTCGCGGAACTGGCCACGGACCTTGCTCATGAGGTGGCGGACGGTGAACCCCACCTCGGAGTGGCTGGCGTCGATGCTCCAGGTGCCGGCGGTGAGTCCCTCGAGCTGAGTGTCTGCAGTGGTAGCCATGAGTGCGTGCTCCTGAAACCTAGGATTCAATGAGTGTGAACACCGTACCAAGGTGATTTAACCATCAACTATTTCCGATCGAGATGGAACTATGACGACTCGCTGGCTCGACCCTGACCAACAGCTCGCGTGGCGCGCCTACATCGTCGGGACGACGCTCCTGCTGGAGCGGCTCGATCGCGACCTGCGCGACAACCACCAGGTGTCCCTCCCCGAGTACGAGATCCTCGTCCGCCTGTCGGAGGCGCCTGAACGACGACTGCGGATGGCCGAGCTCGCTGACTCCGTGAAGAACTCGCGTAGCCGCATCACTCACACGATTGCCCGGATGGAGCGCGAGGGACTCGTCGACCGGGCCCAATGCGACTCTGACGGGCGGGGCGTCAACGCCCACCTCACCGACGCCGGCTCCCAGCGGCTGGTGGCTGCTGCCCCTTGCCACGTCGAGTCCGTCCGAGCCTGCCTCATCGACCTCGTCGCGGCCGACGACGTGGCGGCAGTCGGCCGTGTCTTCGCCGCCGTGGCTGACGAGCTCGGCACCGGGGACCGAGACCCGATCCTCTCCCCCGCCAGCGCCTGACCGAGCCGGCGGACGGTCAGTCGCGAGTCAGCCGACGGTGGGTGACGCGGTGCGGGCGGGCAGCCTCGGCACCGAGACGCTCGATCTTGTTCAGCTCGTAGTCCGCGAAGTTGCCCTCGAACCAGAACCACCTGGCGGGGTCCTCGTCGTCGCCCTCCCAGGCCAAGATGTGGGTGGAAACCCGGTCGAGGAACCACCTGTCGTGGGAGATCACCACCGCGCATCCCGGGAACTCGAGGAGAGCGTCCTCCAGTGACTGCAGGGTCTCCACGTCGAGGTCGTTGGTCGGCTCGTCGAGCAGGAACAGGTTGCCGCCCAGCTTGAGCGTCAACGCGAGGTTCAGCCGGTTGCGCTCGCCGCCGGACAAGATGCCGGCACGCTTCTGCTGGTCAGGTCCCTTGAAGCCGAACGACGCAATGTAGGCGCGGCTCGGCATCTCGAAGTTGGCGACCTTGATGTGGTCAAGGCCGTCGGAGACGACCTCCCACACGTTCTTGTCGGGGTCGATCCCTCCGCGGCCCTGGTCGACGTACGAGATCTTGACGGTCTCGCCGACCTTCAGCTCCCCGTCGTCCGGGGCCATCTCACCGGTGATCATCCGAAACAGCGTCGTCTTGCCCACACCGTTAGGGCCGACCACCCCGACGATGCCCGCCCGCGGGAGCGTGAAGCTCTGGTCGTGCATGAGCCTGCGGTCTCCGAAGCCCTTGGTGAGGTCGTGCGCCTCGAGCACCACGTCGCCAAGCCGCGGCCCGGCCGGGATGTTGATCTCGGTCAGGTCGAACTTGCGGTTGCGCTCGGCCTCGGATGCCATCTCCTCGTAGCGGGCGAGGCGCGACTTGCTCTTGGCCTGACGTGCCTTCGGGTTCGAGCGGACCCATTCGAGCTCACGCTCGAGGATGCGCAGGCGCTTGGCGTCCTTGCGCCCCTCGACGACGAGCCGCTGCTGCTTGGTCTCGAGGTAGGTCGAGTAGTTGCCCTCATAGGGGTGTGCCTTGCCGCGGTCGAGCTCGAGAATCCACTGCGCGACGTTGTCGAGGAAGTACCTGTCGTGGGTGATGGCCAGCACACAACCGGGGTATGCCGCCAGGTGGGTCTCCAGCCACTGGACACTCTCGGCGTCGAGGTGGTTGGTGGGCTCGTCGAGCAGGAGCAGGTCTGGTTGCTGGAGCAGCAGCTTGCACAGCGCCACCCGGCGCCGCTCCCCTCCGCTGAGGATGTCGACAGGCTCGTCCGGTGGCGGGCAGCGCAGCGCGTCCATCGCCTGGTCGAGGCGGGAGTCGAGGTCCCAGGCGCCGGCGTGGTCGAGGTCGGTCTGGAGCTCCCCCATCTCGGCGAGCAACGTGTCGTAGTCGGCGTCAGGGTCTGCGAGCTCCGCCGAGATCTCGTTGTAGCGGTCGAGCTTCTGCTTGACGGCTCCGAACGCCTCCTCGACGTTCTCGAGAACCGTCCTGCCCTCGGTGAGCGGCGGCTCCTGGAGCAACATCCCCACGGTGGCGCCGGGGTCCTTGATCGCGTCGCCGTTCGACGCGTGCTCGAGCCCCGCCATGATCTTCAGCAGGGTCGACTTGCCGGTGCCGTTGGGACCGACAACGCCGATCTTGGCGCCGTGCAGGAACGACAACGTCACGTTGTCGAGGACAACCTTGTCGCCGTGGGCTTTCCGCACGTTGCGGAGGGTGAAAACGTAGTCGGCCATAGCCGTCAACCCTACGGTGCAGGGCGCTCTGCTCCCAATCCAAACCAGGTCACGAGGCATCCTTCAGGCGGCGAGGTCCGTCGTCCGCGGACGTGACGGCGGTCGCGTCCTCGATCTCCTCGACGGCGGCCCTCGCCCCGTTGGCTTCGCCGTCGGCAGTGGGGACCGGACGAGGCGCCTTGCGGAACCGGCTCACCCCTCGTGCCAGGTCGTGGCCCACGCTCGTCGCCTCCAGGATGAACCGAGAGTTCTGGACGTCGTCCTTCGTCCACTGCTCCGTCTTGAGCTTGCCCACCACGACGACCGGGTCTCCACGGCGGATGGAGTCTCGCACGTGAACCGCCAGCGCTCGCCAGCACTGCACCGTGATCCAGTTGGTGGTCCCGTCGACATGCTGGCGCTGGGCCCGATCCCAACGTCTCGGCGTGGCGGCCAGTCGGAAGGTGCTGAGGTCGGTGCCGCTGCCGACCCTCCGGTAGTCGACGTCGGTGCCGACGTGACCAACCATGTGCAAGATCGTGTCTGTCATCAGGCCTCTCCTTGTCCGAAGCACGTCCGTCCAGGATGCCGCCTCACGGGGAGGGCCGGCTTGTGCGCCTGCCGGCTGTGGATAACGGCCCGAGCCGACCGGAGCTGGGGAAAGCTCACCGGCGCAAGGCACCTCTGAGCCCGTCTCTGCACTGGGTGTAGGCAGCTACCTCCGCCTGCATCGGCATCAGGACCATCTCGTCGCACACGCTCGCGATCGCGCTGCGAAGCCGCGCGTCCGCTCGCTGCGCCCGGTGACGCGCGGACACCTTGGCGGCGAACCGGCATACCGCTGCGACGAGCAGGCCCACGGCGACTCCGGCAACCAACATCAGGGTCGGCACCGGGAGGCCGCGCCAGTCGACGTCGGCAGGGTCGGGCAGCCGTAGGTAGGAGAAGAAGGCGAGCGCTGTCAGCCACAGCCCCCCTGCCACGGCGACGACGAAGAGCAGCCACTGCAGCCAGCGGACGGCGCCCCACCACCGCGGACTGGTGGCGACGCCGAGATCGGTGCCGGCGACAGCCTTGTCGAGCGCGTCCGAGAAGTCGTCGAGCCGAGAGACCGAAGCCGCCCGTACGGCGCTCGCCCACGGCTTGGCCATCTGAGTCGTCACGTCGTCCACCACCGACCTCACCGCGCCGTCGACCCGGGCACGTTGCACGGCCGTCGACTGCGGGACCGAGGTGCGGGAGACGGTGCCCTGGCCGCCGCCTCGCCCACCTGTGCGGGGCAGCCCGTCCAGGTGCAGCCGTCGCAGCGGGTCGGGCTTGAACCGCGACAACCACTTCGTGACCGGCCAACCCGTCGCCTGTCGAGCCCGCTGCAGGGAGGCCGCCCCGATAGCCTCCACCACGACCGGCACCCCGGTGGCCTCCGCGCATGCGTCGATGAGCTCTCTGCGCCCTGTCGCCGCGACGTCACCCGGCTTGGCATCGCCGGTCTGCTCGGCGAGCCGCGTGGCAACGGCCCGGACGTCGGCGGTCAGCCGTTCGCGGGCATCCTTCTTCTGCGCGACCTTGGCCACCAACGCCTTGCGGAGATCGGAGAGACCGTCACCGCGTGTCGTCGAGGTGGCGAAGATCGGTACACCGCTCAGACCATCGAGCTCGATGAGGCGGCGGACGTCGGCCAATGTCTCCTCGACCGCGGGCGCGGGAAGCTCGTCGACGTGGTTGAGCACGACCATCATCACACCGGCATGCGAGCTGAGCGGCTTGAGGAACCTGTCGTGAATGGCTGCGTCGGCGTACTTCTGCGGGTCGAGCACCCAGACGAGTGCGTCCGCCAGCTTGACGAGACGCTCGACCTCCAGATGGTGGGAGACCTGGGTGGAGTCATGGTCGGGCAGGTCGAGCAGCACGAGGCCGTGGAGGTCGCGATCCTCCCGTGACTCGTCCAGCAGACCCATCCGGCTCACCTGATGGCGTTTGGGGATCTCGAGCCAGTCGAGCAGCTCACCCGCTCCTTCGGGCCCCCACGCGCAGGCGAGTGCCCATGACGTCGTCGGGCGCTGGAGGCCGACGGCGGCGAGGTCGAGCCCGCACAGCGCGTTGAACAGTGACGACTTGCCTGACCCCGTCGCTCCGGCGAGGGCGACCACGGTGTGGTCGCCGGACAGCCTGAGACGTGCATCGGCGCGCTCGGCGACCGCATGTCCTTCCTCCACCAAGGCAGGAGGCAGCCGGCCACGGGCGGCCTCGACTGCCTGGTGCAGACCCTGGACCCTGACGACCACGTCGGATGGGCGGCCCGTCACCTTGCGGACGGTGTCCACGACCGCGCTCATGCCGTGCTGCTCGACCAGCGCACGCCATCGAGCTCATGAGACAGCACGAGCAGCTGGTCGGCGCTGCCCGCTGCGACGGGACCGGAGTCGAGTACGTCGAGGAAGCGCTGGCGCTCCCCAGCCAAGAGCTGGGCGACCCGTCGGTGGAGATCGCCGCGGGCGGCATCGGCCAACCGACGGACGGCCTGGTCCCCGAAGACCGCTTCGAGGATCTTCTGCGCCACCACGGCGCTGCCTCCGGCCACTCCCACCTCGGCACCGGTCAACCCCGCCGAGTGGACGAAGATCACCACCATCAGCGCGACGCTGAGCCCGTTGACCCCGAACGCAAGGAACCGCGCCGTGGCTCGTCGGTCACGGCCCTCCGTGCGCACCAGGTCGAGGACCCCCGACTGCCACTCCCGCACGGTCCTCTGCGCCTGGGACCTCAACTCGCGCGAGGCACGTCCGACGTCGCTGGGTGCACGGTCAAGCATCGCCGCTCCAGCGGGCAGGGATCGCCAGGCGAGAGCCGCCCGCTCCGCCGCCGACTCCGCGTGCTCGGTGATCAGCGTCTCGAGACCTGACTCGACGGCGACAGCGACCTTCTCCACTGGCTGAGGTCTGCCGCGCGCGGCGTTGAAGAGCCGGTCACGCAACCGACCGACACGGTCCTCGAGGCTCTTGAGCAGCTCCCCCGTGCCGACGAACTCCTGCCAGCGGGCCAGCACCTCACCGCGGAGCATGGTGCCGTCCTGAATCGCCTCATCCACACTGGCGAGGCTGTCGGCGTACGCCTTGGTCACATCCGTCCTCAGCTGCGTCGCGACTTGCTCCTGGGTGCCGATGGCCTCGCTGACGAGCCTGGTGCGGTGACCGAGCGAGGTGATCGCTCCGTCGAGTGTCTTGCGTACGACGGCGGTGCGGGCGACGCTGTCGGCGGCCAGCGAGTCCAGCCAGGCGCGGATCGGGGCGACCGCCTCTTTGGGCAGGAGCCCGTCGTCGTCGACCGGTGACTCGGCGACGGTGAAGAGAGGGGAGTCGCCGAGGCCGCGTGCGGTGAGCATCCTGGCCAGATGCCCGCTGACCTCTCGCAGACCCTTGGGGGTGGTGCGATCCAGCACGACGGCCACCGCAGTACTGCGCTCCGACGCGGCCTTGAGGAAGTCCCACGGCACCTGATCGGCGTATCGCGCGGCGGACGTGACGAAGAGCCACAGGTCGGCGGCGGCCAGCAGCTGGGCAGCCAGCACCCGGTTGCGCTCCTCGACGGAGTCGACGTCGGGAGCGTCGAGGATGGCGAGTCCGGCGGGCAGGTCCTCGATGGCGACGAGCTGGAGTGCTCCTTGGTCACCGGTGGCTCGGTCGGTGCGCTCCAGGTCGGGCAACAGGCGGTCGGCGTCGAACCAGTGGGCGTCGGCCGGGTTGTGGACGAGAACCGGTGAGCGGGTCGTCGGCCGCAGTACGCCGGTCAGGCTGACACGACTCCCGACGATCGAGTTGACGAGAGTGGACTTGCCGGCCCCTGTGGACCCGCCGACCACCGTGAGCAGCGGCGCCTCCATCTGGACGAGTCGCGGGATGATGTAGTCGTCGAGCTGGTGGATCAGGGCAGTCCGCTCCGCTCGAGCGTGCGGTGCGTCAGCGGCTTCGAGCGGGAGCGGGTTGTCCACCAGGCCCTGCCTGAGCCGGACCAGCACGCCGAGCAGCTCATTCGGAGGACCGGAGTCACTCACGCCTGCTCCTCGTCTGCGGCATCAGGGGGTCGTAGCCAGCCGTCGTACCGGCCGGAGGGTGCCAGCAGTTTAGGGCGTGCCCCGTCGATCGCGCGCATCCCGCTGCGCCTCACCAGCTCGAGGCTGCGCTCGAAAGCTCGTCGTTGGAAGCCTCGGAGACTCCGGGCAGCAACACCTTGCCCCGCAGCGATGTCAGCATCGCGATCAGCTCTCCCTCGCGCGGCAGCTCGGAGGGGCCCGCGACGCCACGAACCAGCCGGTCCCGCAGCAGGCCGAGGTCGAGCCCTGCGCGTTGGAATCCCCGCAGCCGCTGCGACTCTGCCTTGCCGAAACGGCGGGCGTAGCGCCGGGCCCGCCGACGTCCTCGTCCGGAGACGATGAAAGGCACGTGAGCGGCCTTCAGCCAGCCGAAGACGGTGTAGTCGTGGAGGCGGGCCGCGATGACGCGACGCTCGTGGCGGCGTACGACGATGACGATGGTGACCAAGGCAGCCAACGTCGGCAACAGGATCGCGAAGTACACGGCCGCGAGGCTGTCACTCGTGGCGAAGGAGGCGATCGTGTTGTAACCCATGTGCAGCACCACGGCGCCGCAGTACCCGGCGACCGGAGCGACGATGCGGACTCCGAGGTGACGGTGCCGGACCGCGAGCCCGATCCCGACCCCCGTCACCAGGGTGAACATGGGGTGCACGAACGGAGCGGCCAAGCCCCGGAAGAGGAACAGATCTTGGACTCCATCGAGCGCTGTCGCGCTGCTCTCGCCTGAGATGATTGCCTGTTGGAAGATCTGCCCGTAGTAGAAGATGTTCTCGGTGAATGCGAAGCCGACCCCGGCCAGGCCGCCGTAGACGACGCCGGCGACGACCGCATTGAAGTCATGGCGCCGCCAGAGGACGATCGCGAAGATGATCGTGGCCTTCGCCGCCTCCTCCACCCACGGCGCGATGAAGACGGCACTGCGCGGGCTGGGCCCGGAGCGGTCTCCGATGAGCCCGGCGAGCCAGCCGTTGAGCTGAAGCGAGATGAACGTCGCTGCGAGCGCGCCGAACACGAACGTGACGATCAGCAGCCAACGTGGCTCCGGTCGCAGTCGGTCGAGCCAGACGAAGAGCCCAGCCAACGGGACCACGGGGACGAATGCGAAGAGGAGACCCCAGGCGAAAGCTCTCCGGCCGATCACCGGGTGCAGCTCGTGATAGAGCGCCCAGGCACACACGAGTGAGATGACCAGTACGACGACCGCGACGGCGGCGACGAGCCAGCCTCGACCGCCCCGCGCCGACCCCGACTCCGAGGGCGAAGTCAAGGCGGCACTGGTCACGACCCCGAGGGTACCTGTCGCAAGGGCGGTCCGAGCCGGCTTACTTCGTAGGCAATGGTGCGGGCCACCTTCTGCTTGTTGGCCGCTGCGAGGTCGTCGATCAGGCCGTACTGCGTCGCGGCGAACCGTGAGTAGTCGATCGAGGTTTGGGGATAGCCGGCGCGCGATCTCGTCCGCAGCGACACGATGAAATCCACGAGCTGATCGTTGCGACACAGCCGCAGCAAGACGTCCCGAAACACGAAGGCGGCAGCGGACGCTCCTGCCTTGTTGCCGCGTTGTGCTTGCTCGAGGATCTGGTCGACATGCGCGCGTAGGCCTTCCAGCTCCGGCGGGGATAGCCTGCCGGCGAGACTCGCGATGGCTGGTGGCTCCAACAACAGCCTGACCTCGTTGATCTGCGCCAGCTCAGCGGGGCCCACCTCGAGGACCCTGAAACCCTTGTTGCGGACGACTTCGACGAGCTGTTCGCGTGACAGAGTCAGCATGGCTTCCCGGACCGGAGTGGCCGAGGTGCCGAACGTCGAGGCAAGGGTGGGTACGGAGTAGACGCGGCCCGCCTTGAGCTCCCCGGCCGTGATGGACGCTCGGAGACTTCGCGCGACGCGGTCGCGCAGGCTCAGTGACGCCCCCAGCGTGAGGGCGCCGCTCTCCAACGAAGTGTGACTCACAGTCATTGCCTCCTGACTCGGAGGATATGACATGAAGGGCACCAGTCTCAGTAGACTGGCGATTTCTGGCGACTTGCTCGCCCGGGCGCTCGTAGCTCAGTGGATAGAGCAACGGACTTCTAATCCGTCGGTCGCAGGTTCGAATCCTGCCGGGCGCGCCGTGTATCGCCTGGCCAGCCCGCCGCGCCTGAGTGTCCCATCC
>JACDHG010000085.1 GCA_013821195.1 Propionibacteriales bacterium | reverse complement strand
CGGCCTTCAGTTGGCGCTACACCAAGGCAGACCTCAACGCCTACCTCCACCGGCTCGCCGCCCACAAGCCGCTCAATCCGGCAGCCTGACCCCCGACGAACTAACGTCGACGACCACTAGGCAGGAGGCAGATCCCACTCGTCATCAGGCAGCCGGATGACTGCCACGGCCACGGCGGCGAAACCAACCGCGTTCATGCCCCACGCGACCAGGTCGAGTGAGGGACTGCCCACGATGACCGCCGCGACGAAGTGCAGCGGCTGGGCAACGACGGTCAGCACCGCCGCCCACCGAGGCACGGCGCCCGAGCGCCACATCGCGACACCGAGCAACACCGTGCCGAGGACATGACCGAGGACGAAGACCCCGGCAGCGATCGCCGTTGTCATGTGTGTCGTGTTGTAGAGCTGGACGAGGGTGGACTGGTCCAGCCCTGCCTCCACTCCGGTCCAGAGCAGCAGGTCACTGCCGATGAGCCATCCCAGTGCGAGGTATCCCGGAATGAGGAGGAGCAACGCGGCGGCGGTGGTCCGTGGCGCACGCCGACGCGTCAGGCGACCGACGGCGATGACCCCTGGCACCAAGGTCAGGACGGCAACGAAACCGAGCCACAGGACGAGCGACGTCGTCTGCAGGTCTGCGGCCACTTTTCGGACGATCTCATCCGTGTCATCGACGGTCAGGTACGGAAGCACATACCTGAGCACCGCTATCGCCGCCGGGCCGATCGGCACCAGCAGCGCCAGGAACCACCGGCTGTACCTCCGAAGGTCTGCCGGAGGTTTCCGTGCAGCCTTCGTCGAAGCCGAGACACCGAGGGCGGTCATGGTGCCACCGCCGGTGTCGTACGGCGAGAGCCGGACAGGCACAGCACCGTTCCGACCAAGGTGAGGGCAATCAGAACTGCTGCCGCGGCAGACGCGACAGCCGGAACCGCGTCGATGAAGAAGGCCGGCACCGAAAGAAGCGCAGAGAGCAGCCGCAACGCGATGAGCCCGAACAGCGCCTTGCCGCTGTCCCGAACCCAGGCGAAAGCGAGGCAGACCAGGCTGACCGCGCCGATGGCTGCAGAGCCAATGGCCACCGACATCGGCGGGTGGTCGCCATCGGTCAGCAACGGGGTGAGCAGGTCGAGCAGTGAGAGCACGCCGAGCACAATGAGCCCGGCTCGAAGATTTCTAGACATTGGGATCTCCCATTTCGCGGATGACTCCCTGAGGAGCGGACTTTCCCAGGCTGAGCCCGGGCGGTTCCCTGCCACATGAGTCGGCGGGACGGCATACCGGGAAGTCTCCCGGCGGTTCCGGGAACTCGTTCCCACGACACCGGGACGTGGAGGGCGCAGACTGTGCCCTGTGACGGCAGTGGCAATGGCTCCATCCAGACGGGCGGTGGCGGCTGTTCTGGGCGTTGTCGTGGTTGTCGAGGTGCTGAGCGCGATAGTGCTCGCGGTGTCGGTCGGCTGGGGGTGGCGCGCCGCGCTCGAGACTTTCGTCGCGACGAACGCAGTCATGGGCATCGCGTTCGGCGCCTGCGGCAGCGTGATCGCCTGGTACCGACCGGCCAACCTGGTCGGCTGGCTGTTCCTCGCGGACGGCATCGGCCATGCGACCAGCGCCTTGACCGCGCCACTGGCGCAGGCCCTGGCCGACCAAGGCGCTTCGTCAGGTTCGCAACGGCTGGCCGTCACCGTCTTCCTCTGGTCGTGGCCGTGGTCGATCGGGCTGTTCATGCCACTGGCACTGATGCTGTTTCCTGACGGCCGGCTCCCGTCACCCCGGTGGCGTCCGGTCGCGGTCGGCGTTATCGCCACAGCGCCCCTGTTCGCCTTGGAGATGGGAGGCGGATCGGAGTCCCTCGGACCGGGGCTGCCCAATGGCTACCCCGCGTGGTCCGGCTACGACTCGCTCGGTGCGCTGTGGACCGCGGCCGAGATCAGGACCCTGCTGGCGCTGCTCCTTGCTGCGGTCGCGCTCATGGTCCGCTATCGGCGCGCAGACACAACAGCGCGCCGCCAGCTACAGCTACTGCTGCTGTCCACCATCACCGTTGCCGGGGTCACAACCAGCTGGAGCTTCGTGGCCGGCACACCAACCGTCGTCCTGTTCGCGATTCCGCTCATTCCCGTCGCGGTCGCGGTCGCGATCCTGCGTCATCAGCTACTCGACATCCGACTCGTGGTGTCACGGGCCGTCACGTGGCTCTTGCTCTCCTTGGGCGTGATCGCCGCCTACGTGCTGCTGGTGGCGCTGCTGGACACGTTCGTCTCGGCGCAGTTCGGACGATCGGTCGTGGCCACGGTGGCCGTCGCGTTGCTCGTCGGCCCCGTCCTTCCCCGGCTGCAGCGGCTGGTTGGCAGGGCGATGTACGGTGACCGCAACGACCCTGCACGAGTGGTGTCGCGGGTCGGCCAGCACCTGCAGACCGGCACCCCTGCAAGTCTGGCTGAGGTGGCGGAGTCGATCCAGGCTGCCTTGCGGGTACCTCACGTGGCGGTCAGATCAGACGAGACCTGTCTCGGGCAGGCGGGTGGATCGCCCGCTGGTGCGACGCAGGAGGTGACCCTCACGTACGGACAGGAGGTGGTCGGACGGCTGGTCATCGGGCTCAGACCCGGAGAGCGGGCACTCGGGAGACCGGACCAGGAGGCGGTCGGCCTGATCGCTGGGCCGCTCGCGCTGGCCGTGCATGCGATGGGGTTGTCGTCGGAACTGAAGGCTTCCCGCGAAAGGTTGGTGGCTGCACGAGAAGAGGAACGGCGCCGTTTGCGGCGAGACCTGCACGACGGTTTGGGCCCGGTCCTCACCGGTCTCGCGTTCGCCGCCGACGCGGCCGCCAACCTGCAATCGGCCGACCCGGTGCGGACCGCGAACCTTCTCGACACCGTCCGCTCCCACGCGAGGACGGCAATCACGGATGTGCGGCGGGTGGTCGACGACCTCCGCCCGCCCGCCTTGGACGAGCTCGGACTCGTCGGGGCATTGCGCCAGCGGGCGGACCAGGTAGCCTATCGGGCTGACGGGACCCCGGTGCAGGTCTGCCTGGTGTCGCCCGATGACCTGCACGCGCTGCCGGCCGCGATCGAGGTCGCCGCCTACCGGATCGCGACCGAGGCCCTGACCAACGTCGTACGGCATGCACGTGCCACTCGGGCCGAGCTCAGGCTCTCCTGCGATGACACGTTGGAGGTCCAGGTGCTCGACAACGGACCAGCCAACGGCGCCTGGTCTCCTGGGATCGGCCTGCAGGGCATGCGTGAGCGCACCGATGAGCTCAGCGGGCGCTTCGAAGCCGGGCCGTCTGCGTCGGGTGGCCGCGTGTTCGCGTCCTTCCCGTTGGGGACCTCATGAGCGACGTCCGGGTCGTGGTCGCGGACGACCACCCGATCGTGAGAGACGGACTGACCTCCCTGCTGTCATCGGTTCCCGGGTTCTCTGTGGTCGCCGAGGCGAGCAACGGTCGGGAGGCTGTTCGCGAGGTCGTCATGCATCGTCCCGAAGTGGCTCTGCTCGACCTCCAGATGCCCGAGGTCGATGGCTTCGAGGCCACCCGGGAGATCGTGCGGGGGGCGCCCGAGGTCGCGGTCCTGGTCCTGACGATGCACGACGACGACGACTCCGTGTTCACCGCAATGAGGGCCGGAGCCCGCGGTTACCTGCTCAAAGGTGCCGAACAGGAGGAGATCATCGGCGCGATCGTCGCGGTGGCCGCTGGTGAGGCGATCTTCGGTCCCGGCGTGGCACAGCGGGTGCTTGCCTTCTTCTCCGCCGGGTCTCCCGCGCCACAGCATCCCTTCCCGGAGCTGACCGCTCGGGAGGTGGAAATCCTCGACCTCCTGGCGGCCGGGCTCTCAAACGCCGCGATCGCACAGCGACTCTTCCTCGCGTCGAAGACGGTGGCAAACCAGGTGTCGGGAATCTTCACCAAGTTGCAGGTGGCCAGCCGGTCACAGGCCATCGTGCGGGCCAGGGACGCCGGGCTCGGACGACTGTAGCTTCCGTCCCGTCGCAGACGGCCCGCCCGTCGCCGTGGCGTACTAAGGTTCGGTATGGCTCGACCTCGAGCCATCGGCGAGGTGTGAGCGGAGGCGTGCGTGGCTGAGGCCCCAATTGAGGTCAGCGACCGCATCCTCACCCTGCCGAACATCTTGAGCATCGCCCGGCTGTTCGGGGTACCGCTGTTCCTCTGGCTGGTGCTCGTCCCGGAATGGGACGGGTGGGCCCTGGTCGTCTTGATGGTCTCGGGTTTCACCGACTGGCTCGACGGCAAGCTTGCCCGGACGCTCAACCAAGCGTCGAAGCTCGGGGCGATCCTCGACCCGGTCGCCGACCGCCTCTACATCCTCGCGGTCGTCGTCGGCTTGGCGCTGCGCGACATCATCCCCTGGTGGCTGGCGGTCCTGTTGCCGCTGCGTGACGTCTTCCTTTTCTCTCTCGTGCCCTTCTTGCGCACGCGCGGCTACAGCGCCTTGCCTGTGCACTTCCTCGGAAAGGCGGCCACAGCCAGTCTTCTCTACGCTTTCCCCTTGCTGCTGCTCGGTGACGGCCCTGGGCGGCTGGCGACGCTGGCTGACGTCTTCGGTTGGGCGTTCGCCATCTGGGGGACGGGTCTGTACTGGTGGGCAGGATTCCTCTACGCCTACCAGGTCAGCCAGCTGCTCCGGATCCCACGACGAGTCCTGGACCGGCCCGTATGAACGGTCAGGAGGAGGGAGACTCGGATCGGCGGACCACTACCACCCCTCCGGCGTACGTCGGGTTGCTCAGTCAGGTCATGTCCAACACCCTCGACGAGGACTACCGGACGGTCGCGGCACAACGTGGCGCCGAAGGCGGGCCGGGGTCCCGACCTCGACGCCTCGCGCTCGCAGCCGTCGTGGTGGCGTTCGGCGTGATGATCGGCGTCTCGGCGCTGAAGACCGAGCAGGACCGGCCGCTGGCTCTTGCGGAGCGAGCAGAGCTGGTCGAGCAGATCCATCTGCGGGAGCAACGCTACGACGAGCGGCGCGCCACCGAGGGTGCAGTCGAGACCGAGGTCACGCGGCTGCAGAAGCAGGTGGCCGACGACACCAGCAGCAACATCACACTGAGCAGTCGCCTGCAGTTGCTCGGACTCGATGCCGGCACCCTCGCCGCCAGCGGCCCAGGTATCTCCGTCACAGTTGACAATGCACCACAGAGCTCAGGGAGGACCGGGGGCACGATCCTCGACACCGACCTCCGACAGCTGGTCAATGGCTTGTGGAAGGCCGGCGCGGAGGCCATTGCGATCGACGGTCACCGGCTCAGCTCCCTCACCTCGATCAGGTATGCCGGAAGGGCCATCACCGTCGACTACCGCTCTCTCACTCCTCCGTACGTGGTCGAGGCGATCGGTGACCCGGATACCCTTCCCGCACGGTTGTTGGAGACACCTGGGGGGCAGACATGGCTGAGTCTCGAGGCGAACTTCGGGATCAGGTTCGACACCGAGGCGAGAGACAGGCTGACCGTGCCCGCTGACCCGCACGACCGGCTGCTCTACGCGGAGCCGACGGGCTCACGATGATCGCCGTCGTCGGGCTGCTGCTGGGGATCCTGGCTGGGCTTCTTCTCGAGCCCGCTGTCCCCGAGCCGCTCCAGCCGTACCTGCCGATCGCCGTCGTGGCAGCGCTCGATGCTGTGTTCGGCGGCCTGCGAGCGTTCCTCGACGGCATCTTCGACGACAAGGTGTTCGTGGTCTCCTTCGTCTCGAACGTCCTGATCGCCGCACTCATCGTCTACCTCGGTGACCAGCTGGGCGTGGGGGGTCAGTTGTCGACGGGCGTCATCGTCGTGCTCGGCATCCGGATCTTCTCCAACGTCGCGGCCATCCGTCGCCATCTCTTCCATGCCTGAGCCGGCCCGCTCGCGTCTCGCCAGAGCCTTCGTCGCCCGCCCCGGACGTGGCCAGCTGGTCGTCGCCGTGCTGTTGGCGTCGTTGGGCTTCGCTGCCGCTCTACAAATCCGGCTCACCAATACCGACGGGGACTTCAGCGGCCAGCGTCGCCAGGACCTGGTGGCGCTGCTTGACTCGTTGTCCAGTGCCACCGACCGCACGGAGTCACGGATCGATGAGCTCGAGGAGGCGCGAGATAAGCTGCTCACCAGCAGCCAGCGCCGCCAGGCCGCGCTCGAGCAGGGCCGCAGCGAGCTCGACGTGCTCGCGATCCTGAGCGGAACGGTGGCGGCGACCGGACCAGGGATCACCGTGACGGTCACCGATCCCGATGGCTCGGTGCTCGCGGCAAGCATGCTCAACGGGATCGAGGAGCTGCGAGATGCCGGTGCCGAGGCCATCGAGGTCAACGACCAGGTGCGTGTCGTCGCATCCACGTCCTTCACGGAGGTGGCCGACCAGATCGTTGTCGACGACGTGACGCTGCTCCCGCCGTACGTCATCGACGCGATCGGCTCACCGCAGACGTTGAGCGAGGCGATGGTCTTCCCAGGCGGGTTCAGCGACGAGGTCGAGGAGCTCGGAGGAGCTGTTGGCGTCGAGCAGCTCGACGTCGTACGGGTGGACTCGTTGCACGAGGTCGAGGAGCCTGAGTACTCTCAGCCGACCGACCGTTGACGACAAGGAGCCTCTCGTGTACCCCGACGAGCTGATGTACACCGCCGAGCATGAGTGGGTCCGCGACCCGGGTGACGGTCCGGTGCGGGTCGGTATCACCGACTATGCGCAGGCGGAGCTTGGCGACATCGTGTACGTCCAGCTGCCGGCGGTCGCTGACCAGGTCCAAGCCGGATCCGCGGTCGGTGAGCTCGAGTCGACCAAGACCGTCGGCGACCTGGTCGCCCCGGTCACCGGCACGATCGCCGCGGTCAACGAGGGCCTGCAGAGCCAACCCGAGCTCTGCAACAGCGATCCGTACGGTGCGGGCTGGCTCGTCGAGGTGGAGCTCACCGACCGAGCGGAGCTCAGTGGCCTGATGACTGCCGCGGACTACCGGGCCGCGATAGCCTCGACGTAGGGGCCGAGAGTTGCGGACGACGTTCGCAGCAGAGGAGGACTTGATGCCGTTCTGCACCGAATGCGGACACCAGAACCCGGAGGGTGCGCGGTTCTGCGCTCAATGCGGACACCGACTGGTCGCTGCCGAGCGTCCGTCCGAGTCGACGTCCACCCTCAACTTCGGCGGCCCGGACCGCAACGACCCCGAGGCCTCGAACCAGCTCTCCGACGCCGAGGAGGCCGCCGTCGAGGCATTGCCGCCCGGCAGCGCACTCCTCGTCGTCCAACGCGGCCCGAGCGCCGGTAGCCGCTTCCTCCTCGACACCGAGGAGGTGTCTGCCGGCCGTCACCCCGACAGCGAGATCTTCCTCGACGATGTCACCGTCAGTCGGCGGCATGCGGTCTTTCGTCGTTCGTCCGACGGTTATCGGGTTGCCGACGTCGGCAGTCTCAACGGCACCTACGTCAACCGCGACCGCATCGATGACGTGCTCCTTTCAGGCGGTGACGAGGTGCAGATCGGCAAGTACCGGCTCGTGTACTTCACAAATGTCCAAGGTCGGAGCTAGGGGGCGGCCCGCACCTCGATGTCATCCGCGACGGTGAGGTCCAGCAGCAGGCGCCGGTGGGGGATCGGAGAGCTCTTGGCCGTGCTGCGCCCGGACTTCCCCGAGGTCAGCATCTCGAAGCTTCGGTTCCTCGAGGCCGAGGGGCTCGTCCAACCCGAACGCACCCCTGCCGGTTATCGGAAGTACTCGACGAACGACGTCGAGCGGCTGCGCTACATCCTGGCTACCCAGCGTGACCGCTACCTGCCGCTCAAGGTCATCGGGGAGCACCTCGACGCCATCGACCGAGGATTGCAGCCTGCTGAGGCAGCAGGGCAGCCGGCCCGAGCTCCGGACTCGGCCGAGCCGGCGCCGGCGCTCATCACCGCGGCTGATCTGATGCAGTCCCCACCCGCGCTACGGATGTCGCGCACGGAGCTGCTCGCTAGCTCTGGACTGACCGATGCGCAGCTCGTCTCGTTCATGGGTTTCGGCCTGATCGAGCCCGTGCTAGGGACCGACTTCTTCGACGCGGACGCGCTGACGATCGCGACGACCGTCTCCGAGTTGTCGGCGTACGGGCTCGAGCCCCGTCATCTGAGGGCGTTCAAGACTGCGGCCGATCGCGAGGTCGTCCTGATCGAGCAGGTCACGAGCCCGGGCGCAGCCCAGCGCACGGAGGACGCGCAGGGGCGAGCACTGCAGACTGTTGCCCACCTGGGTGCACTGTCCGTGCGGTTGCACGCCTGCCTCCTGAGGATCGGTCTGCGTCGCGGTCCCGACCACACCTAGTGCAGGCGCGCCTTCGTCGATCACGCCGCAGCTGCCAGCGAGCTTCCTGAAGCGGAGTAGGCTGATCCCGTGCGAGAGGTAGATGTCGTAGGAGTCCGGGTCGAGATGCCCTCCAACCAGCCGATCGTGTTGCTGCGTGAGTCCGGTGGAGAGCGCTACCTGCCGATCTGGATCGGTGCCGTCGAGGCGACGGCGATCGCCTTCGCCCAGCAAGGCGTCGTGCCACCCCGACCGTTGACGCACGATCTGATCAAGGACCTCCTGGCCGCGACGGGACACAAGCTGAACGAGGTCCAGATCACGGAGGTCAAAGACGGCATCTTCTACGCCAGCCTGGTGCTGGGGGATGGCGTCTCGGTCAGCGCCCGCCCTTCGGACTCGATTGCCCTCGCGCTGCGGACCGGGTCTCGGATCGTGTGTGCCGACGCGGTCCTCGAGGAGGCCGGTCTGACGGTCCCTGACGAGCAGGAGGACGAGGTCGAGAAGTTCCGTGAGTTCCTCGACAACATCAACCCCGAGGACTTCGACGCCCAACAGGAGTCCTGAGCCGAGCGTAAAGTCTCACCGTTGACCTCTACTTGACAGTTTGCGACACTCCGGTCAAGGGGTGCGAGATCGTTGACCCGCCTCACCTGGACGCCGTACCTTCGAAGCACGAGATCCCCGCGGTGTAACTTCACCGGTGTCTCTTGCGACACCACCAGCCGGCGGGGCACTGATCAAACGGAGGTCGCCGTGGCGGACCACGACACTCGGAGCGATGCGTCGAAGGACTCGATGCTGGCTGCTCGGCAGGCCTCTCAGTCGGCCAGCGAGCAGGGCTTGTTGTTCGACGACGACGTCGCGCCGATGCCTGAGGATGTGGGCTACCGCGGGCCGGTGGCCTGCAGCGCTGCGGCGATCACCTACCGCCAGCTCGACTACTGGGCGCGGACCGGGCTCGTCGAACCGACCGTCCGGACCGCTGGCGGCTCGGGAACCCAGCGGCTGTACTCCTTCCGCGACGTCTTGCTCCTCAAGGTCATCAAGAAGCTGCTGGACGCGGGTGTGTCACTGCAGCAGATCCGGACTGCTGTGCATCACCTGCGCAAGCGGGGGACCGACGACCTGACCCAGGTCACATTGATGAGTGACGGCGCGTCCGTGTACGAGTGCCGATCTGCCGACGAGGTCATCGACCTCCTGCAGGGGGGCCAAGGAGTCTTCGGCATCGCCATCGGCGGCGTATGGCGCGAGATCGAGGGCTCGCTGTCTGAGCTGCCGAGCGAGCGCGCGACCGCTGCGGACACCGACCACCCAGGTGACGAGCTCGCTGCGCGTCGCGTGGCCCGCCGGATCGGCTGACGCCGCACCGGGAGTGCGCTGCTAATCTGGCCGGTGCCATCACAGCCGTGCGGGAGAGTCCGGCGTTTCTGAGACTGAGACGTCGGCGCCGAAGGGGCAACTTCTCCCGGAACCTCTCAGGCCACAGGACCGCGCGGACGTCGGGCACTCTGAAGTGAACGCCACGACAGAGGGGAGGCGCACCTGAGGAGCTTCCCGTGTCCGACCGCGTCTCA
>JACDHG010000018.1 GCA_013821195.1 Propionibacteriales bacterium | reverse complement strand
GTCCTGAGACCGTGCCGCCCTTCGTGCTGTGTCGAAACTGCCTTTCCGTTTGCTCGGGCTACGGAGCGACCAGCGTCACTGCCGCGGCGGGCGGCGAGAACGTCATCGTTCCCGCGAACTGCGCCGTCGTCAGCAGGGTCGTCCCCGGCGCAGCGGTTGTCGCTACCCGGGTGGTCAGGGTGACCGACCCTGTCTTGTCGACCCCGACCGTCCCAAGCGTCCAGCGCACCGCACGGGCCTTCGGGGCATAGTCGCCGGTGCCGCTGGCATCCACGAAGTTCAGACCGGCCGGCAGTTCCACGATGCGGATGTCGGCGTTCGAGGACGGCTTGGGCCCGAGGTTCGTGTAGGTGAACGTGTACGTCACCCGCTCGCCCGCAGACGCCAGCGCCTTCCCGGTCGCCGTCATGAGGACGACCGGGTCACCTGGGGGACGAGTCTCGGTGTCGTACCCGAACACCTCCAGCTCGGCTGCCCGCACCGACTCGTCGCGCGTCGACGCGGTCTTGCAGTCGGTCATGTTCAGCGGGTCGTTGTCCTGGTCGCCGGCGAACCCGGCCTGGCCCGTGCACTGGTTCTCCAGCGCCACCAGCCGCACGTGCGTGGCGGTGGTGTCGGGGATGTCGAACCGCTTGAAGATCAGCGCCGGGACCAGCGGCCGCGGCCGCACGCCGTTGAACGCATCGGCCGGGCTGGTGTAGATCCGCTTGTACGGCGACGCCGCCGTCGCTGCGGGCAGCAGTGACGAGCAGTCGTTCGTGGTCGAGTCGGTGCAGACCTCGATCGCGAACTTGCGCAGCGCCGTGAACCGGTTCCCCGACTGGGGGTCCTCTGGCTGCGGCTCACCCTCCTCGGCACCGTTGTCGGCCGGCACGAGCATGGCGCTGACCTTCACCGACCGGATCGCCTGCGGCCGCGTGTCCTCACCGGAGAGGTTGACGTTGACGAACGGGTGCGTGGTGTCGACGCTTACGCCGGGCTGGCCCTTGTTGGCGAAGTTGGTCTCCTCGGTGTCATCGATCAGGTTGTCCGTGTTCACGCTGTTCGGGGAGGCTCCGTCGATCGAGGCACCACTGAACTTGGATGCGACGTTCCTCGACAGGTGGATCTCCCGAGCCGTGGTCGACCCCGCCGTGATGGTGGCGGTGGCTCGCTGCAGACCGTAGCCGTCCGCCTGGAACACGAACTCGTACGTCCCCGGCACCATCCGCACGGTGTTCGGCAGGTCCGCACTCGGCTTGGTGTCGGCGATGGGGGTCACCCGCGCCTCGTACTGGCCGACGAAGAGGTCACCCTCGACCGGCACCTCCCGGTTGCCGCCGAGCCCGACGGCGCTGAGCTTGAGCGTGCCCTCGCCGGACAGCGGTGACACGTATCCCGGTGTCGGCTGGACGTCGTCGGTGTCGGTGGTGCTGGCGTTGGACCCGAAGCCGTTGTTGGCGTACTCACGCCACATCAGCTGTTGGTTTGCGCCGTTGAACCGCATCTTGTCGGCCGCCAACATCGCGTCGCGGGCGTCCAGCATGCTGGTGGACGGCGACTGAAGCAGGAACGAGTCGAACAGCAGTTGCACCCACCGCCGGTTGCCGGGGCACTGCTGCGCCGGCGGCGGCGGCTGTGGGGGCTCCGCGAAGGTGTTGCCCTGGGCGCAGCGCCGCTGCAACGCGGCGTTGCTGGCCGGGAAGCTGGCGTTGTACTTGGCGATCATCGCCTGCCGGATGTCGATCTGCACCGCGCTCCATGGCTCGCCGTCGGCGTGCACCTCCGGGCCGGTGAAGTCGTAACCGAGGTCGCCGTACTGCAGCGGGTTGTCGTCCAGTCGGTAGTTGCGGATGCCGGTCTGCTTGTTGCCGGTGACGTAGGCGCCCTCGACGAACGGGCTGACGCCGGAGTCGTAGTTGTGGGCGAGTAGGTACTCCGCGGCGACCTGGTCGCTCCAGGACTCACCCATGGAACCACCCTGGAAACCGTTCAGCCCCGAGTCCGGGCCACCGACCATCCGGTTGGAGATCGCGTGGGTGTACTCGTGGCCGACGACGCCGAAGTCGTAGTCGCCGTCGACGCAGGGTGCGTAGAAGCCAGCGGCGATCGGCTGGAACAGGTACTGGTTGGTGATGCCGGGGACGCCGTCCTGCAAGGTGATCTGGTTGGCGTTGTCGCGACCACCGAAGGTCGGCGGTCCACCGGTCAGCGCACCGGACTGCACGTTGCCGACCTCGGGGTCGCCCGGGCGCCCGCCGTTGCCGAAGTTGGAGTCCTGCAGGTTGAAGTTCTTCTCGGTGAAGCCGAGGAAGTACGAGAAGTCGTGCATCCGGTTGTGGTTGGAGAACAGGCTGGTCACCGACGCGAGGATGTCGTTGCCGGGCTCCACCGGGGTCGCCCCGGTCGAGTCACCGGGGGTGAGGACCGCAGGGTTGCAGCGCTCGTTGTTCCAGACGTCGTTGAACGAGTGGAGGTACTCCCGGTCGACGTCGAACGGCCGCTGGCCGAACGCGCCAGGCGTCAGGTTGCCGAACTCGATCGTGTTCGGGTTCGCCCACGCCTCGGCGGTGATCGCCGCGTTGCCCTGAGTGGTGAAGGTCGGGATGTCAGTGCGTGGGTCGACGTCCCAAGGCATCCGGGCGGCGAGGTTGTTCAGGTCGCTCGGTGGGTTGTCGCACATGGGATCCTGGACGCCGCCGACGTTGGTCTCCCAGCAGCCGATGTTGCGGTTGTCGGCGGTGTGCGTGCTGCTGAAGTTCAGCACCGGGTTGGCCAGGAAGTACTTCCACTTGGGCGGGTAGTTGAAGTTTGCGTCGGCCTCTTGGTTGCTGGCGGTGAAGGACCCGGCGTACTCGCCGGTGACGATCGGGTCTGCGCCCTCGAACGCGCACACCTCGACCTTGTAGACGCCGGCCTCGATCGGGCCGCTGTAGGTCTGGGCCTCCGGGCTGAAGAGGGTGTCCTGGGAGGACACGGTCTTACCGTCCGGGTCGATCAGCTTGATCGTGATGTCGTTTGCCGGGTTGACCGTGCTGGCGCTGTAGATGATCGTCTGGGTCTGCGCGTCGACAGTGAACTCGTGCTGGGGTCCGCAGGGGTCCGCGGCCGTGTAGGCACCTTGGAAGGCCATCGTGAACTCGCTCATCGCGGGACGGAGCGGAGCCTGCATCGGCTTGCCGGCGGCGAAGTTGTCGACCTGGTTCTGCCGCACGAGCACGTCGCCGTTGGCGGCGTCGACGAACGACGTGTACGCCGCTGCCTCCCCGCCTGGGGAGTTGACGACGTTGACCTCGAAGACCCGGTGCACCGTGCCGTCCGGCATTGCCAGCGCGCGCTGGCGCACCTGCTGCTGTTGGGCGAAGCCGGGGACGCCGAACGTGGTGAAGTCACCAGCCTGCTCGGTGGTGACACCTGACACGTCTGCCGGCGGGATGGCGGGCGCGTTCTTGGCTCGAAGCTCGGTCACCGCGGCCTTCCAGGCCGCCACCGCGCCGAGCGTTGCAGGAGCCAGCGTGACGCCGGAATCGACCCGGGCCAGCGACGATGACACGTAGGCAACTCGGCCGTCCGGCGCCACGCCGACCGTCGCCATGCCGTCGACGGCCGCGATCTGGCCGCCGTACCGCTGCCGGAACAGCACAGCGTGTGCCTTGCTCTGGGTGAGCTGGGAGTCGTTGACGAGGTCCAGGTCGTCGATCTGGGCGCGAGACAGCCCGAACAGGGCGGCGTTCGAACGCAGATAGCTCCTGGCGGCCGCGGCGGCCGGGGCGGTGCTCGGTCCGCTCAGGTAGCCACTGACCTTGCTGAGAGACGCTGGGGTGCCGTAGCGGTTCCACCGCACAGTGGCGCCGGCGGGCACGGCCTGGCGCTGGGCCAGCGAGGGGTTGACGCTGCCGCGCTTGTCTAGGTCGGACAGGCCGTTGGCCTCCTGAGTGAATGGCTCCGGGCCGTTCTCGTCCGTGGAGCTGCTCACCGCGGCGGCTGTGGTGGCAGCGGGCCCACGGTCCGAAGGCTGGTTGCTCGACGGCAGGTTCGCCTGGGCGGTGGAGGTGGAGAGACCGGCGACGAACAGGCCGGCGACGGCGATCGCCGCCGCGGCCTGAACGCGCCCGCGGCGGGAGTGGAGGGAACGTCGTGACATGGAGGGCACCTTCGCGGGAGGGGACAGGCGGCGCGCGCCTGAGGCATACGTGACGTTAACGCGGCAGACGCTGAAAGGTTACGCGGCGGATCCGACCGACTTGTCAGGGCGTACCGGACGCCTTGCGGCTCAACAGGCCCTGACAAGTCAGTGGTAGGCCTTGGCCTGGATGGAATAGAGCTCGGCGTAGGCGCCACCCTCGCGCATCAACTCGTCGTGGCTGCCGACCTGGGCGACCTTCGACCCCTGCATGACGACGATGTGGTCGGCCATCCGCACCGTGCTGAAGCGGTGCGAGACCAAGATTGTGATGCCGCCGCGGGAGCCGGCCCGCGCGGCCTCGGCATACCGGGAGAACAGGTCGTGCTCGGTCTCGGCGTCCAGGGCGGCGGTGGGCTCGTCGAGCACGAGGAGCAACGGCTCGTCGCGCATGAAGCCGCGGGCGAGGGCGAGCTTCTGCCACTGGCCGAAGCTCACGTCGACACCGTCGGGCCAGGTCGGCCCGAGCTGGGTGTCGAGGCCGGACTCCAGCCTGGCGACGACCTCGTCGGCGCCCGCCTTGCGCACGGCGACGCGCACGGCGCCGTCGTCGGCGACCGCCGGCAGGTTGCCGAGCCCGACGCTCGTGCGGGCCGCGAACTCGAACCGGAAGAAGTCCTGGAACGCGCCGGAGACCTCGGCTCGCCAGGCCGTGGAGGAGATAAGGCTCAGCGGTGCGCCGTCGACGAGGATCTCTCCACTGGTCGGCTCGTACATCTTGCACAGCAGCTTGACGAGCGTCGACTTGCCCGCGCCGTTCTCACCCACCACCGCGACGACCCTGCCGGCCGGCAGGTGCACCGAGACGTCGTCGAGCACGAGCACGTCGGTGCCGGGGTAGACGAACGACACCCGGTCCAGCCGGATGCCGTCGTCGAGACGCTCCGGCGCCGGCTGGTCTGCCTTGGCGGTCATCGCTGCGGCATAGTCCTCGAGCCAGGCGAGTCGCCTGGCGCCGTCGAGCCACACGCCGCGGATGAAGCCGATCTCCTGCATGCTCGCGGCGATGTATGCCGACAACCGCCCGCCCGCCGCGAGCACGAGGAGCACGTCGCCGGCCGACGCCTGGAGTCCCGACGCGACGAAGACGACCCCGCCGACGTACGCCGAGCCGAAGATCGCCCAGGTGAGCGAGTGCCACGCCGCGCTGGACCATCGCGCCGCGGACACGGGCCCGTACCAGCGCTCCCACTCGCGCCGCCGCCGCCGGACCAGCTCGTCGCCGATGCCGGTGACCCGCACCTCCTTGCCGGGCGCGGCTGTCGTCGCCATGGTGAACAGGTGCATGGCGAGGCGGTTGTGCTCGGCGCTCGACTCCTCGGCGTCGCGTTCGACGGCCGGCCGCCACGACGAGCTGACGACGGTGGGCACCGCGAAGACCAGAAGCAGCGCGAGGGCTGGGTGGATCGACATCAGCAACGCCGCGGTCAGCCCGAGCCGGACGACCCACCCTGCGGTCGAGAAGAGCGACATGTACATGTGGTCGAGCACGAACACGTGGTTGCGCAGGATGGCCAGCCGGTCGAGGAAGTCGCGGCGCTCGTGGTGCTCGATCGTCGACACCGAGGCCTGCAGCCCGGCGACGTGGGTCTCCAGCGCGATGGTCACCTTGTCGCGGAAGAGCCGGGTCACCCGCGCCGTGGCGACCCGCATCAACCAGGTCAGCGTGACGGCGAGGGCCATGCCCACCACGGCGAGCACGATGAGCCGACGGTCACCGACGACCACCCCGTCGGCGAGGAACTTCAGCAGCAGCGCCAGCATGGCGTCGGGGATGGCGCCGAGCAGCGACATCGCGAACGCGAAGCTGAGCAGTCGGGGCTCGTGCGAGTAGCCGAGCTTGCACAGGCGCCACATCGACGCGAGGGCTGGCGGTGTCTCCTCGGCCACGTCACGCGAGGAGCTCGACGTGGACTCACGCAAGGACGTCATAGTCCACCCCCTCCGCATCGGTCGTGGCCGTGAAGCGGCTGGCCTGAAGCTCGAACATCGTGCGGTAGCGGCCGCCCGAACCCATCAACTCGTCGTGGTTGCCGAGCTCGATGACTCGTCCGTGCTCCAGCACCGCGATCCGGTCGGCATGCCGCACGGTGGAGAACCGGTGCGAGATCAGGATCGTCGTCACGTCGCGGGTCGCTTCGAGGATCCGGTCGAAGATGGCAGCCTCCCCACGGACGTCGAGCTGGGCTGTCGGCTCGTCGAGCAGGACGAGACCGGCTCCTCGTCGTACGGCGCACAACGCGCGGGCCAGCGCGACCCGTTGCCACTGACCACCCGACAGGTCGGTGCCACCCTCATAGCCCTTGGCGAGCGGCGTGTCGAGGTCCGCGAGGTCCTCGGCACCGGCGTCTCGCAAGGCCGCCAGGATGTCCTCGTCGGGGGCTCCCTGCGGGGCCACGTTGTCGCGGAGGGGCAGGTCGAAGCGGACGAAGTCCTGGAAGACGGCGGTCACCCGATCGCGCCACGCGTCGACGTCGAGGTCGCGCAGGTCGACGCCGTCGACCTCGATCGCGCCGGAGTCAGGGTCGTAGAGCCGGCACAGCAGCTTG
Organism: Propionibacteriales bacterium; assembly: GCA_013821195.1. Classification (GTDB taxonomy): domain Bacteria; phylum Actinomycetota; class Actinomycetes; order Propionibacteriales; family Nocardioidaceae; genus JACDHG01. The sequence continues at coordinate 12,895 of JACDHG010000018.1, read as the reverse complement.
GCCAGCGTCGTCTTGCCGGCACCGTTCTGTCCGACGATCGCGAGGGACGAGCCCGCTGGAACCGTCAGGTCCAGGCCGTCGTAGATCTGACGATCGGTGCGAGGGTAGGTGAACCGGAGGTCGCGGACGCGGAGCTCCGTGCGAGGGGCGCGGGCGTCGGGAGTGCGCATCCCCGCTGACAGTGCACCGGCGGGCGCCATCGCCGGCCTGAGCCGCAGCACGGACGCGACGGGGGCCGAGGCGCCGTCCAGAGCCCAGTTGAAGCTGCCGAAGGCCACCGCGCTGACCCCGATCGCGACCTGTGCGTAGACGACGAGCCGGCCCAGAGGCAGGTCCCCTGAGACGGCACCGGAGCCGAGCGCCCAGAACACCAGGCCGTTGGCGACGGCGAGCACGAGCAACGCAAGCAGCACCGATCTCTGCCGGAGCCGGGTCGCCTCGTACTGGAGCTCGAAGAGCCGGCGACGGCGGCGGCGGAACCGCTCGATCGTCCACTCCTGGAGGCCGAACAGTCGCAGCTCCTTGCCGGGGGCGGCGTCCACCGCCAACCGGTAGGCGTAGTCGGCGTGGCGTTGGGCAGAGCGCACGTCGTCGGTGTTGCGGTCCTTCCAGATCGAGCTGTCGCGGAGTAACCAGTGGGTGCTCACCCACGCGCCCAACAGCAGCGGCGACGCCCACCAGGAGAAGGCGAGCAGCACGACAGCCGATGCCACCCCGCTGACGATCTCGACCATGCCGATCGCGATGAAGCCGACGTTGAGGAACATCGGTGGCCCGGTCATTCCCAGGTCGAACTCGCGTGCCGTCGTGAGGTCGTTGGTCAGCTCCGGATCCTCGAGGTGGCCGATGCCCGGTGGGTCGGAGCAGGCGACGGCGAGCTCGTCGTTGAGCCAGGCAGCGAGCTTCGAGCCGAGGTTGGCGCTCACCGCCTCGTGCAGCGGGGCGAGCACCTGAAGCAGCACGAAGACCGTGCCCAGGGCGGCTAACGGCCAGGTGAGCGAGGCATCGGTCTGCACGGCACCGACAAGCAAGCCCATCGTGACGGCGAACACGGCAGGCATCACGCCGCGTCCGAGCACCAACAGCCACCAGGCAGCCGCCAGCCGCCGGTCAGCCTGCGGCAGAGCGGTGAAGAACTGCCACTCCTGGCGTTCCTGCGGAGTCGTCAAAGGCGCCCCATCGACGTCGACTTGGACACTGCTCGCTGTCTGCCACGAGGGCGTATGCGGCTCCAGAAGAACCGCTGGACCAGCAGTGTCATCGTGCCCGCCAAGATTATCCCCGCCAGGTTGATGGCGAGCTGGACCAGCGAGCTCTGTGCATCCGCCCACGTCGTCGTCGCCAGCGACAGTGCCAGCGTGCCGATCGCGGGGACGGTGGTGACCGAGATGAAGACGCCCACCAGCGTCGCGGACTTCGACGTGGTCAGCGAGAGCGTTCCGGCTACTCCGGCGAGCAGCGCGATGGCGAACGACCAGATGTCGGGTTGGACGATGAAGTCGGTTGCGGGACGGTCTTGCAGCAGGGAGTTGGTGAATCCGCCGAACAGGTGAACAACACTCCACACGATCGTCGCGACGGCCGTCGCGATCGTGATGCCCCCGAACAAGGTGCCGAGCGCATGGGGCAGCAGCGACGGTCGCGGGCGGGCGAAGGCGAAGCAGATGGCTGCGACGGGAGCGAACTCTGGACCGACGACCATGGCGCCGATGATGAGGATCGGTTCGTCGAGAAGGCGACCGACTCCGGCGATCAGGGTCGCGAGTGTCAGGAACGACACGAAGGCCCACGACAGCCGGATGTCGTCGCGAGCACGGTCCTCGATGATGTCCCACACCACCGCGTCGATGGGCGAGCCGGGCGCGGCCTTCTCGGCGCGGTCGGCGGCGTCGCTGATGATCGTCAGGTCCTCCTCGAGCGTGATCGCGCCGTTGTGTTGGACACCGAGCTCGCGCAGGCCGCTGATGACGTTCTGGGCGTTCTCTCGCGCGACGTCCGCCAGAAAGAGGCAGCCCTTCGGCTTGACGAAGGCCCCCGGTATGACGGCGACGTTGACCACGGTGTCGTCGTCGCACAGCAGGTCACTCACCTTGTCGGTGAGCTGAGGCGGAACTCGCAGTCGCAGGTGGATCACGCGCTCATCATGGCAGCCGGCTACGACGAGACGTCGACGGTGGCACAGGCGCCCGCTGCGGGTCGTCAGAGGTTGCGGTAGTACTCGCCCTCGTAGCGCGCCGGCACGAACCCCATCGCCTCGTTGACGGCGATCATCGGGCCGTTGCTCTCCGCGTTCCAGGTGTGCAGAATCGTGCGATCCGGGTGCCGGGCCTGGACGACCTCGAGGTTGCGCACCTTCGTGGCGATGCCCAGCCGATGGCCGCGGTGGTCGCGGCGGACGAGGGTGTCCCACTGGTACACGTTGCCAGGGTCATGCGCCGGGACGACGAGCTGGGAGTGCGCCACCGGCACGCCGGCAGCGTCGAAGGCGATGCTCGTGTACAGCGTCCGGCCGGCGTCGGCGAGTGAGGCGACCCTCTCGACGATCGTCGCCGGTGTGTCGGTGCCCTCCTCGAACTCGAGCTTCCCCGACGGGGCGTCGACGAGGATGTTGTTGAGGAGGATGCAGTAGTCCTCGAGGATGCTCTCGTCAGGCAGGCCCACGAAGTCGCGGAACGTGTAGTCGCGATGATGCGGCTCTGCTGCCGTGGCCAGCTGGCGCAACTTCTCGACGTCAGCCGGCAGCGTCAGCACCCGGTGCACCTCCGCCTGGGAGAACCCGAAGCCGTGCTTGGCGGCGAACCTGCGGTCGGGATGCGACTCGTCGGCGTCGAAGGGGTAGCCGACGGAGGTCATCAACGTCGTACGCCCTCGGTCCCGTGCCGCGCCGACCAGGAACTCGGCCATCCGGGTGCCGTGCCCCTGGCGACGGTCACCCGGGGAGACATGGACCGCGCACCACGCCTTCTCGGTGTTGTCGTTGAGGGGGAGCTCGAAGGATCCGGACACGACTGCCTGGCCCCCGACGTGGCCGAGGAAGGCCTGGCCACATCTCGAGGGGTCGCGGTTGCGTAGCGCTTCGCGTGTCTCCTGCGGCGTGTGCGACGTGGGGTAGGCGTTCTCGAAGGACTCGGCCTCGGTCATGATCCGGACCAGGTCCTGGACAGCCTGATGGTCCTCCGGTCCGACCTGGCGGATCTCCATCTCGGTCACCGCTGGGGCCCCTCCGCGTCGAGCTTGCGCTGGAACTCGGCGAGCAGCTCGATCGGCTCGAAGCCCATCTTGACGTTGATGGCGACCATGGTGTCGTTGTCCTCGGCGTTCGTCGTGAAGATCTGCTCCCGCTCGGGATGGGCGGCCTGCATCGCGCGGAGGTTCGCGACCTTGGTGGCGAGCCCGAGCCGGTGCCCGCGGTGGTCCTTGCGGACGAGCGTGCCCCACTGGAAGACCGTGATCGGGTCGTCCTTCGGGACGGCGAGGGTCGAATGCGCGACAGCCTGTCCGTCATCGTCCAGGGCGAGGGTCTCGTAGACGGTGCGGCCCTGCTCCTTGACCATCTGCTGCCGCATTCGGAACGTCTCAGGCGTCATCGACTCGGCCTCGAAGTCGATCTCACCGGTCGGCGAGTCAAGGGCGAGCTGGTTGTTCAGGTAGCAGTAGGACTCGAGCAGCTCGTCGGGCAGGTCGTCGACGAACGTCTCGATCCGGTAGTCGGCGTGGTGCGGCGCAGCCTCGTCGGCCCACGCCTGCAGCTGCTCGGCCGGCACCGGCAGGCGCAGCCGGCGGCGGACCTCGACGTTCGCGAGGCTGTAGCCGCGGTTCTCCGCGAAACGGCGGTAGGGGTGCGTCTCGCGGGTAGCGAAGCTGATGTTGGACTCCGTCAGCAACACGGTGCGGTCGGCCTCGCGGGCCAGGTCCTCGAGGAAGGACAGCAGTGCACTGCCGATGCCGCGGCGACGCATGTCGGGAGCCACGTCGACGCCCAGGAATGCCTTGTCGGTGTTGTCGAGCAGGGTCAGGACCACCGCGCCGATGCCGATCATGGTCTCGTCGTCATCGTCGTCGAAGGCGGCGTACGACGTCCAGCGCTCGTCTGGCTCCTCATGCCGGAACATGACGGCGGCCTCGTGCTCGGACCACATGGGCGCGTCAGGGCGCTCGAAGGTCTCGGCGTCCTTCATGATGGCGAAGAACTGGCCGAACACCACGTCGTCGTTGACGTCGATCTCGCGAATCCTCACCTGCCGAGACTAAGGACGTCGCGCGACGAGCGCACCTGCTTTTCCGCCGGCCCCGGCGGCATACCCCTGCGGGGGTCTGCGCGCATCCCCTGGTTTGCGATGATCCCCCGGGATCGCGACGACCCCCGGGTTTGCGACGACCCCCCGGGTTTGCGATGTAAACACTGCGAATGGCCGGTCTACATCGCAGGTCTGCGATGTAGACACGGCAAACGGCTTGTCAACATCGCAAACCCGGCCAGGGGGTGCCCGCGACGGCGAGGGGCGGGGAAGGAAGGGCGGGGAGGGAAGGAGCAGGGAAGGATCAGGCGGTGGGGAGGTCAGAGCTTGCGGAGGCGGACGTAGCGGACGGAGTGGTCGACGTCCTTGCGCAGCACCAGGGTGGCGCGGCCCCGCGTCGGCAGGATGTTGCCGTTCAGGTTCGGCCCGTTGGTCGTGTCCCAGATGCGCTCGGCCTCGGCCACGGCCTCTTCCTCGCTCAGATGGGCATAGCGCCGGAAGTACGAAGCGGGGTCGCGGAACGCGGTCTCGCGCAGCCGCAGGAAGCGGTCGGTGTACCACCGGCGGATGTCTGGTGTGGCGGCGTCGACGTACACCGAGAAGTCGAAGAAGTCACGCACAGCAAGCCCGAGCCGGCCACCTGCCGTGACGCGGGCCTGTTGCAGCACGTTCAGCCCCTCGATGAGCACGATGTCCGGGCGCGTGACCGTCAGCCGCGAAGAGGACAGGACGTCGTACTGCAGGTGGGAGTAGACCGGAGCGCTGACCTTGTCCTTGCCCGACTTGATGTCGATCACGAACCTGAGCAGCGCTCGCCGGTCGTAGGACTCGGGGAACCCCTTGCGCTCGAGCAGACCCCGACGTTCGAGCTCCGCGTTGGGGTAGAGGAACCCATCGGTGGTGACGAGGGCGACGTCCGGGTGCTCGGGCCACCGGGCGAGCAGCTCACGGAGCAATCGCGCGGTCGTCGACTTGCCCACCGCCACGGAGCCCGCGACGCCGATCACGAACGGGGTACGACGCGGCTGACGTGCCCCGAGGAACGACTCGGTCGCGTCGTGCAGCGCCCCGACGTGGCGGACGTACAGGCTCAACAGCCGTGAGATCGGGAGATAGACGTCGGACACCTCGGCCAGGTCGAGCTCCTCACCGAGGCCGCGCAGCCGCTCGACCTCCTCGGCCGACAGCGGCAGCGGCATCGACTCCGCCAGCGCGGCCCACGCCGCCCGGTCGAGCTCGACGTAAGGTGACGCGTCATCCGAGGGCATGGGCGTCATTGTCGCCTGCAGCCGAGGATGCCGTTACGGCGAGTCCCGGCGGAAGATGATGACGAGCACGCGCGACACCAGCACCACCGCGACGATGAGCAAGATGTAGCCGAACAATGTGAACAGTCCGAGCGAGTCGGTCACCAGCGGGCCGCTTCTGGACCCCAGCAGCAGGACGCCCATCAGCCCCGCGGCTGCCCCGAGGACGGTGAGAAGCGCCTGGTGCAACAGTTCGGTGACCACGAGGCGGTCCGAAGGATGGGCGAAGTGGCGGACATTGAGACTCAGCCTGCCGTGCTCAACGGCGTCGGCGATGCGATCGACTCTGCGCGGCAGCCGACGCAGTACCGGGACCAGGGACGCCAGCTCGTCCTCGACGGACTGCCGCAGGCGGCCTGGCTTGATCGCCTCGCCGACCCGGTCACGACCTGACTCACGCGCTTGCGCCAGGAGATCGAAGTCGGGGTCGATGGTCGCGAGCGTGCCTTCCAGGGTGGCGAGTCCCCGAAACACCGCGGCGACGTCGGGGGGTATGCCGAGACGATAGGACGTGACCAGGCGGAACAGGGCGGAGAAGGCCGCTGCCCCGGTCGCAGAGCCAGCCGCGACGTAACGAACGATCAGGGCTCCCACGGCGCGCTCGAGATCTCGCTCGTCGATCTCGTCGGGCCGGTCGACGAGCTCGAGCAGCGCATCGCAGGCGGCCAGGGAGTCGGTCCGTTCGAGCGCTGCCAGCAGCCTGCCGATCGCCATCCGGGTGGTGGTGTCCAACCGGCCTACCGATCCCAGGTCCAGCAACCCGATGGCGCCGTCGTCGTGGATCAGCACGTTGCCGGGATGGAGGTCGACGTGGAAGACGCCATGCACCAGGATCTGGTCGAGCACGGCGTCCAGCAGGATGGTCGCAACCTCCTGCCGTCGGGCCTTCCCTAGCTCGCGCAGCAGTGGTTCTGCCACACCGAGCGGCGTACCGTGGAGCCGCTGCATGACCAGGACTCGACGCGTGCACAGGTGTGGGTACGCCGTCGGAACTTGGACGGCACCCGAGAAGGACGCTTCGAGGGCGCTGGCAACGCTGCTCATGTTGTCCCTCTCGACCGTGAAGTCCAGCTCCTCACGTAGTGCCTCGGCAAAGCCCGCGGCGAGCTTGCGAAGACCCAGCGACTGCCCCCACGAGGTACGCCCCTCGAGCGTGACAGCGAGCCGGGACAAGATGTCGAGGTCACGCTCGACGGTCTCGGCGACTCCGGGGCGTTGGACCTTGACGACGACGTCCTCAACTCCCGGCAACCGGGCTGCGTGTACTTGCGCCACCGACGCCGCCGCCAGTGGGTTGGAATCGATCTCGGTGAACAGCTCGCCGACCGGCCGACCCAGCTCAGACTCGATGAGTGCCTGCACGGGCTGCCACGGCAGTGGTGACGCCTGGTCTTGCAGTCTCACCAGCTCGTCGGCGAACTCGGACGGCAGCAGGTCGCGGCGGGTGGACAGCTGCTGACCGAGCTTGACGAAGGTGACGCCGCCCTCGTCGAGTGCTCGGCGCAGCGAACGAGCGAGCTCGCGGCGGGAGGACGAGGACTCGAGGCCGCCATGGCGCTGGCCGCGCAGGAAACGGCCGAGGCCATGGCGCAACGCAATCCGCAGGACCTGCGTGTACCGACGCGTCCGCGCCAGTCGGGAGCGCCAACTCCGCCACAGCTCCACCGGACCTGGTAGTGACCCGTCGGGGACGATGACCTCGGCGATCACCAGGCCGACCATGGCGACAACGCTCGCGCCGCAGACGGCCAGCGCCCCGGCCATCACGACTGTGCCGAGTGGCGCTTCCGACCCGTCTGGCACCATGGCTACGGCCAGCGGCTGGGCGACAACCAGAGCAACCAGCCCGGCCAGCATCGTCCGGACGAAGCCGACCCGCACTCCCAGCAGACGCCGGATGACTGCACCGAATGCGAGCACCGTCAGCAGGGTCGCCACGACCAGGACAGCCAGCCTCATAACGGTGATACTCGCAGCAGGCGTCAACCCTGACCACCCAGCGACCGCCAGCGAGCCGGGCCTGGAGTCAGTGGAGGGCTGGGTACGCTGAGGCCCATGCGCGGAATCGTGGGATACGTGGGCGAGAAGCCCGCTCGCGAGGTGGTGATCGAGGGACTCCGGCGGCTCGAGTACCGCGGCTACGACTCGGCGTGGTGGCGTCGCGTCGCAGCTCACCGCTGGTCGTGGGGCTCGGCGACGGGGAGACGTTCCTGGCTTCCGACGTGGCCGCCTTCATCGAGCACACCCGCGACGCGATGGCACTCGGCCAGGACCAGGTCGTGACGATCAACCGGGACGGCGTCGAGGTGACCGACTTCGCCGGCAACCCTGCCGAGGGCAGACGATTCCACGCACTCAAGCTCAAGGAGCTCGCCTACATGCACCCCGAGGGCTTCGCCACCGGGGAGCTCAAGCACGGCCCCATCGCTCTCATCGAGGAGGGGATGCCCGTCTTCGTCGTCGTGCCGCCGAAGGCCCGGGCGGTGCTGCACGACAAGATGGTGAGCGATATCCAGGAGATCAGGGCCAGAGGTGCGCGCACCATCGTGCTTGCCGAGCGAGGAGACAGCGACGTGGCTCCCTACGCCGACGAGCTCATCGAGCTGCCCAAGGTCTCGACCCTGCCGCAGCCGCTGGTCGCCACCATCCCGCTCCAGGTGTTCTCGTGCGAGATGGCCACCGTCAAGGGCCACGACGTCGACCAGCCGCGCAACCTCGCCAAGTCCGTCACCGTCGAGTAGGTGTCGTGACGTTGGGCACCGGATGATCGTGGGAGTCGGCATCGACGTGGTGGACGTCGAGAGGTTCGCCGAGACCTTGACGCGCACCCCCGCCCTACGCCAGCGCCTGTTCACGGGCACCGAGCTCACGAGGCCGATGGCGTCACTGGCAGCGAGGTTCGCGGCGAAGGAGGCGCTCGCCAAGGCCCTCGGTGCTCCCGCGGGGATGCACTGGGTCGATGCCGAGATCCGGTCGGACTCGACGGGTCGCCCGGTGCTGGTGATGTCGGGCTCGGTTGCCAGCCGCGCAGCCGACCTCGGGGCGTCGAGCGTGCATGTCTCCCTCTCCCACGACGCGGGCATCGCGTCGGCCGTCGTCATCTTGGAGGCCTGATGCGCCACGCCCACACGGTCGAGCAGGTGCGCGCCGCGGAGCGGGCACTGATGGCGACACTCCCCGACGGCGCCTTGATGCAGCGGGCGGCGACCGGCCTCGCCCGTGCCTGCATGGACGTCCTGCGCGGTGCCGACGGACGCGGTGGCGTGTACGGCGCCCGGGTGCTGCTGCTGGTCGGCTCGGGAGACAACGGAGGCGATGCCTTGTACGCAGGCGCCCTGTTGGCCCGGCGAGGCGCCTGCGTCGAGGCGATGCTGCTCGGATCCAAGGCCCACGACGGGGGGCTTGCAGCGTTCCGGCGAGCTGGCGGTGGGCTGGGCACGCGGGTGGGCGACCCGGACCTCGTGATCGACGGCATCGTCGGGATAGGGGGGAAGGGAGGGCTGCGTGACGACGCTGCAACAGCCGTCGCCGCGGTGCAGGACGGCGCCGCGGCGGTCGTCGCCGTCGACGTGCCCAGTGGCATCGACGCCGACAGCGGACGCGCCGGTGGCCCTCATGTGCGCGCTGACGTGACGGTGACCTTCGGTACGCCGAAGGTCGGCCTCGTCGTCGACCCCGGTGCTGCGGCTGCCGGTGTGGTCGAGCTCGTCGACATCGGGCTCGGCCCCCACCTGGGCGAGCCGGGGCTCGAGGTGCTGCAACGCGCCGACGTACGACGGTTGCTCCCGACGCCGTCCGCGGACGCCCACAAGTACACCCGGGGGGTACTCGGTGTGGCGGCCGGGTCGGAGCAGTACACCGGTGCGGGCGTGCTCGTCGTGTCCGCCGCCGTCGCGACCGGGCTCGCCGGCATGGTCAGGTACGAGGGCGCGAGTGCCCCGCTGATCCGCGCGGCCCACCCGGAGGTCGTTATCGGCCCGGGCCAGGTGCAGGCCTGGGTAGTCGGCTCGGGGCTCGGGCGCGGACTCGCATCCCAGGTCTCCTCGGTGCTGGCGGAGCGCCTGCCGACAGTGGTGGACGCAGACGGACTGAGTCACCTGCCGACGCAGGCCAAGGCTCCGCGGGTGCTGACGCCGCACGCGGGCGAGCTGGCCGGCATGCTCGACGTACCACGCGCCCAGGTCGAGGGAGACATGCTCGAGTCCGCACGCGAGGCCGCCCGGCGGTGGGACTCGGTCGTGCTGCTCAAGGGCGCCCGGTCGGTCATCGCGGCCCCCGACGGGAGGGTGCGCGTCAACACGACCGGGGTTCCGTGGCTGGCGACGGCAGGGGCGGGCGACGTGTTGTCGGGGGTCATCGGGACACTGCTGGCCGCTGGGCTCGACGCGTTCGACGCCGGGTCGGTGGGAGCGTGGCTGCACGGGGCGGCCGCAGCGCTCGCGTCCCGCGGGGGGCCGGTCGCCGCGATGGATGTCGTCGCGGCGCTGCCCTCGGCCGTCCGACAGGTGCTGGACGACCGGTGAGGCGTGCTGAAGCCGTCATCGATCTCGACGCGATCCGGGACAACGTCGCCCGGCTGCGCGAGCACGCCGGTGACCGCGACCTGATGGCGGTCGTCAAGGCGGACGGCTATGGGCACGGCATCGCCGAGTCCGCCCGCGCCGCCCGCGACGGGGGTGCCGACTGGCTCGGCGTCGCGTTCCTCGACGAGGCCCTTGGACTTCGGGCCGGCGGAGACACCGGCAGCATCCTGTCGTGGCTGGCTGTGCCGGGTGAGAGGTACACGGATGCGATCTCGGCGGCCGTCGAGGTGACGGCATACAGCCTCGGCGAGCTCGACGAGATCGTGGCCGCGGCGCGGCAGCTCGGTGCCCGTGCCGCCGTCCAGCTGAAGCTCGACTCCGGCCTGGGCCGCGGAGGCGCCCAGCCCGACGACTGGCCGGCCCTGGTGGAAGCGGCGGTGGCCGCCCAAGCCTCCGGAGCGGTGGAGGTGACGGGGATCTGGTCCCACCTCGCGTGCTCAGACGAGCCCGGCCACGTCTCGATCGCCGCGCAGACGGCGCAGTTCGAGGCAGGCGTCGGCGAGGCGGTCACGGCGGGCCTCGAGCCCAGACACCTCCACCTCGCCAACTCCGGCGGGGCGTTGGCCTCGCCGCAGACCTGGTTCACGATGGTCCGTCCGGGGATCGCGATCTATGGGGTCTCGCCGTTCGCCGACGGCGGGAGCCCGATCCCACTGACGCCCGCCATGACGTTGCGTTCCAGGGTCGCCCTGGTCAAACGGGTCCAAGCCGACTCCGGCGTGTCATACGGGCACACCTACGTGACCTCGCGTGAGACGACCCTTGCCCTGATCCCGGTGGGGTACGGCGACGGCATACCCCGGCATGCGTCGGGACGCGGCCCCGTCCTGTTGAGCGGTCGGCGCTACGTCGTGGCCGGCCGTGTCTGCATGGACCAGCTGGTGGTCGACATCGGCGACGCGCCCGCCGCCGCCGGTGACGCTGTGGTGCTGTTCGGTCGCCCGGACGAAGGCGAGCCCACCGCTCACGACTGGGCGCAGGCAGCAGACACGATCGGCTACGAGATCGTGACGAGGCTCGGCAGCCGGGTCCCGCGGACGTACGTCGGCGGGGCGTCCACGTGAGCTCGGCCGGCACGGCGCGCAAGTATGCAGGCATCGCCGGAGCAGCCGTCGGGGTCATCGCTGCGGGTGCGGCGGCTGGCGTGCTGGCCGAGCGCAGGCTCATCCGGCGCGGTCGCGCGCCCACGGGCGAGGCGTTCGGATCCCTGCGGGGCAGCCAGCACACCGTCGCAGCCGACGACGACCTCGCCCTCCATGCGGAGGTGGAGGAGCCGGAGGGGCGTGGGGCTCACAGCAAGAGTCCCACCCTCGTGTTCGTGCACGGCTATGCCCTCAACCTGGACTGCTGGCACTTCCAGCGAGCCGCGCTGCGCGATGACCATCGGATGATCTTCTACGACCAGCGGTCGCACGGGCGTTCGGCGCGCTCGCGCCGTGAGCACTGCACGATCGACCAGCTCGGCCGAGACCTGGCGAGCGTGCTCGACGCGCTCGCCGCCGACGAGCGCGTCGTGCTCGTCGGTCACTCGCTGGGCGGGATGAGCGTGATGGCGTTGGCTGAGCAGAGTCCAGAGAGGTTCGGAAGCCGCATCGTCGGAGCCATGTTGATCTCCACGTCCGCGGGTGCGCTCAAGGCCTCGACACTCGGGCTCCCCGGCCTGCCCGGCCGAGTCGTCCACTGGATCTCTCCGGCTCTCGTCGCCACCCTGGCGAGGACGCCGCGGCTCGTGGAGGGCAGCCGGCGCTTCGGCTCCGACATCGGCTTCGCCGTGACCCGCAAGCTCGCGTTCGGCTCCCACGCACCACCGGCGTACGTCGACTTCACCGACGAGATGCTGGCGGCGACACCCTTCGACGTCGTCGCCGACTTCTTCCCCGGTGTCGACACGCATGACAAGTTCGCCGCCCTGCCGGCTCTCGCGGTCACGTCGACAGTGGTGGTGTGCGGGGGGCGCGACGCGATCACTCCGGTCTCGCACAGCCGCCGCCTCGCCGAGCTCGTGCCGGGCTGCCGGCTCCTCGAGCTACCTCAGGCCGGCCACATGATCATGCTCGAGTGCCATGAAGCCGTGACGGGCGCGATCCGGCAGCTGATCTCCCGAGGAGGACAGGCGTGAGTGATCTGCGCGTCGATGAGGTCACGGTGGCCGACGCGGCGGCGCTGTGTGACGTGATCCGTGCCGGTTTCGCCGCCCGACCTCGCCTCGACCCGCCCAGCACAGCTGTGGAGGAGACCCCGGCCTCGGTGGCGGCGGCGATCCGTGAGAGCGGTGGACTGCTGTGTCGCGTCGACGGTGTGCCTGCCGGCGGCTTGCTTTTCGCCGGCTCCGGTGCGGGGATCGCGTTCCGCCGTGTCAGCGTGGTCCCCCACTTCCAGTCCCGTGGGGTGGCCTCCGCCGTCGTCGGCGTGGCCGAAGAGGTGGCAGCGGGTCGGAGGCACGACGACGTATGCCTGCTCGCCCGGGAGGAGCTGCCGGCCACCGTCACGTTCTGGACCCGTCGCGGGTACGCCGAGGTGGCCAGAGCGGGCACGGCCATCATGATGGGCAAGGCGCTGCCGGCGGAGGTGGCGACCGTCGACGCCGACGGCACCCGTGCGGTGGGGAGGCGGCTGGCCGCACTCGCCCGACCGGGTGACCTGCTTGTCCTGACGGGGGAGCTCGGCGCGGGCAAGACCACCCTCGCTCAGGGCATCGGCTCGGGGCTCGCGGTGCGCGGCGAGGTCACGTCGCCGACGTTCGTCATCTCGCGCGTGCACCCTCCGC